>DTRI01000299.1 GCA_012966015.1 Flavobacteriales bacterium
AGTTCTTCTTCTTCTTCTTTTCTTCTTCAATTGGTGCGAGAGCAATATTGATGTGAACCTCTTTACCTTCAGTAATTACGATCTTATCGATTATCAAATCCTTATAGCCTTTGTGAGAAACAATGATCTTATGGGTTCCGGCGTCCACCTCAAATTCAAAACGGCCATGCTTGTCAACTTCAACCTGCCGCCCGTCTGTTACGTCAATTTCTGTTTCTGCCAGGTGGCCAAGGTGATGCAGCGAATGAACACTGCCTTTTATCATACCCTCTCCGGGTACTGGATTTTCAACTGCTGTTTCACGGCCAATGTGGTATTTGCTTTCTTCCTGCGCCAAAGCAACAGGAGTGATCATTATAAGGGCACTCAATAACAGGATGTACTTGTTCATGTGAAATGGATTTGAGTTTGAATTTGAATTCTATTGGAAAGGTATCAATTTAATGCAATAACTGCGTTGAGAATTACAGGCAAGCCAGCTTACAGTTTTATAACCTGATTAATTACTGCTATGTTAAACCCAGCATTTAAGACTTCTTTAGCCTGATCACTTTCTCTATTGATGAGAGGATTGGTGTGATTGAAGTGGATGAAATATATCTTGTCCTTGTCCTCTTTAGACAGGTCTTTGAAAAGTTTCAGGCTCTCGATCACGAAAGGGTGGGGGATTTCCGAAATATCCCTTAGTTGAATTTCGTTTCCATCAAAAAATGTGGCATCTACAAAGGCATAGTCTACCTGTTTGATCTCATCCACTATAGACACAGACCATTTCTCCCACTTGTCTATGTCCGGTATGAACAGCAATGTTTTATTAGGCCCATTAATTTTATAACCCACAGTTTCAGAGAATTCATCGCGGTGAGGAACGAGAAAAGGAGTGACCGCAACGTTTTTTGAGAGTACAACCTCTTTTTGATCAGCCATTGGTTCTAGCAAAATATTTTTTTGACCCACCAGCTGGCTCCAGGGGCCATTGCCTTCGAGAAAAGACTTCATTCGCGGCATGGCGTAGACAGAAATATTATTCGAATTCAGGGCTTCTTTCCCCAAATACATCAAACCTGTATAGTGCCCAATATGAGCATGTGTGAGGAAAATTCCATCTGGTGTTTCTGTATTTTTGAATATGGAGTGCTTCTTTAAAGTTTTGAGCTGAGCGGGCAGGTCTGGTGTAGCTTCGAACAACCAGGCCTTCTTTACATAAGGATCCACTAAGCCCAGGGATACTACCTTTCTAATGCTTATGGGCTTTTCAAAGAGGCTTTTACAGCATTCTTTAGAACATCCAATGTGTGGTGAGCCGGCATCTTGAATGGTGCCCAATACCACAATAAATGGTGAGTCCTGTGCATAGCTAAAACCATTGATTGTTAGAAGCACGAAAAGCGTAAAGCGAAATAAACTGATACTATGCATTGGTTTGTTCTGAGCGATAATACATATAAATGAAGAATCCAGACAAGGCTGTGAGACAATGCCACACTGCATGGAGCTGGAACAAGCTATTGGGTACACATACAATATGCTCGATATCAAGTATCCATAGCCCAAAGGCAATTATAAAGCAAGCAATGGCCCAATATAGATAACTGGTCCGTATTTCTGTTTTTAATTTTAATTGGGAATAGTGTATCGAAACAAGAAGTAAAAGCATAAAGGATCCGAACAGATATCGCCTGGCTTCCGGAATGGTGACCAGGAGAACACCCAGTAGAATATTTACTGCAAAATATAAGCTATACACTTTTGCCGTGCCAATCTTGTATAATCTATCCAGGTTATATATAATAAAGAAACTCACTGAAAAGTACATTCCCATTACATCAAACCATTGAGATATAAACGTTAGCGACGCATGGTAATAAAAACTGCCTGCCCCTGTAAGGAATGACGCTAGGGCAAATAACCAGGAATAAGATGTGTTTTGCACCAAATTGTTGCTTAACCCAGGCTTGCGATAATATGCCATCCAAATAATTACAACGGAGATGATTATAAAGGCGAGATTTGACCAGGTATCCGCAGGTTGTCTTATCCATTCACCATATCGAACTGCTTCACAAAAGCAATGATCCGGCAGGCAGTTGGCCGGCAGCATTCCAAAATATGGATCAATTTGCTCTTTGTTCATGTTAGGGCATTAAGATAATGGCTCCTTAATCTTTCTAAACGTACCTATTATTATTTAATTAAAGGGCTATGTTGGGTGGACGGCTTTACCTCAGAGCTAGTTAGGAATTCAATTATTATGAAGTTTATCGATACTCAAGAAGTTCACCTGTAATGGGTAACTGTTTCAGAATCTAACAATGATTACTTTACTGCTGAGAGGAGTATAGATTAAGAGATAAGGCATTTTCTGTTCTGTTAAACCCATCCTTAG
>DTRI01000300.1 GCA_012966015.1 Flavobacteriales bacterium
CATAAACTGTCCTGACGATAATATCCCTTATATCTTCTTTATCAAAAAGGGTGACATCAGTACTCTTCAGGAAATTACCGGAGCTCCATTTGACACGCTGAATCTGTACTTCAATTTGAAAACCAATTACGATTTCGGCTCCATTTCATCTGTAGTGGTGGGGCCTTCGACGAATTGGCGTTCACTGCATTGGGAGGTAGATGAGCTCGAACCCAATGACAATGTTTGGCTGGAAGTTACAGGAATTAACACAATGGGGGATGAAACGATTATTACACAATTGGCAGACTTGCCTCCTGATTCTTCTGACATATATAATTTAAACAGCAAGATAAATGCAGCTAATTATCCGCAGCTTCGGCTCAAGGCTTATATTAACGATTCCCTATTAAAAACTCCTGCCCAGCTCAAAAACTGGTATGTATTATTTGATGGTGTTCCTGAAGCTGCAATTAATCCATCGGTTTACTATTCTTTTCAGGCTGACACAGTTGACATTGGGCAAACAGTAAGCCTGGATGTTGTGGTGGAAAATATTAGCGAGCATGATATGGATAGTCTGTTAATCTCATATTGGATTATAGATCAGGCGAGAAATGTGAGAAATATGAGCAGCCAGCGGTATAAACCGCTGCTCAAATCACCAGATTCTTTGATGGCCTCTATTGCCTACTCCACTACAGGCTTATCAGGCATTAACAGCATTTGGATTGAGGTCAACCCCGCTGATACTTCCGGAGTTTACGACCAGCTGGAACAGTACCATTTCAATAATCTCGCTGAACTCTCTTTTTATGTACGAAGTGATAATACGAATCCTCTATTAGACGTAACCTTTGACGGTGTACACATATTGGATAAAGACATTGTCTCGGCCCAACCACAAATTGTTATTCAACTAAACGACGAGAACCAGTACTTAGCATTAAACGATGACTCCGTTTTGCAGGTTTATATAAAGAGGCAGGATGACCCGAATGCTGACGTATTGGTTCCTTACGACAATAACATTCTGACTTTTGTGCCGGCCACATTACCTGATAACAAGGCCAGAATACTGTACAATCCGGAAAAATTTGAAGATGGTATATATGATCTTAGAATTGAAGCCAGAGATGTCTCAAACAACATATCCGGTGATAATTTCTACAGAATCTCCTTTGAGGTGATCAACAAACCCACGATTACTGAGATTTTCAACTATCCGAACCCTTTTTCTACCTCTACAAGGTTTGTATTTACCCTCACCGGATCCGAAGTACCACAAGATTTCCGAATCAGAATCTTTACGATTACAGGAAGAGTAGTGAAAGAAATATTCTCAGACGAATTAGGCTCAATACACATTGGAAATAATTTGACTGAATATGCCTGGGATGGCACAGACCAGTTTGGAGATAGATTGGCGAACGGTGTTTATTTATACACGGTTGATGTGGAACTTAACGGCCAGGAGCTGGAGAAACGAGAAACTGCTGCTGATAAGTTCATTCACAAGGGTTTCGGAAAAATGTATTTAATGCGGTAAATGAATATTGGTTATTTTTCCGGCCCTTAATCTTGTAACGCAATCTATATGCGGCATAAGCCATCCCTCTTAATATTTTCTCTTTTCTTTTTTGTATTAACCTTTGCAGTATCACAAAATTCCTTCTTTTGGGATACCATCCACCAGGCATCGAAACATGCTCAATGGTACTACGAAAATAATTTTAGCCATATTATATTCCCGGATAGTGGCAACCCTCCCCTATTTGGCATCTACCTCGCTGTAATTTGGAAAATTTTCGGCAAGAGCCTCATAGTAAGTCATTTTGCAATGTTGCCATTACTCATCGGAATTGTGTTTCAGCTGCATAGGTTGATCCTGAGGTTCTTCCAGGCTTCCACACTGTGGCATGTTGGAATAATGCTGGTACTAATTTCTGAGGCTACCTTACTCGGGCAAAGTGCGTTGGTGAGCCCTGATATAGCACTGGTGTTTTTCTATCTCCTCTGCATGAATGAAATAATGGGCCGGAGACAGCTCCTTTTGATCGTGGCGCTAATCGGCTTGGCCAGCATGCGCCTAAGAGGGTCTATGGCATTCGTAGCCATCTTTATCATTGATCTGCTTCTCAACACCCTGGATTTTGATAAGTCTCCTGCTATCACAGCAAATAATTTGAAAGACCTCACCAGGTCCTTCCTTAGGGTATCAAAACCGTATGTTCCGGCAGCACTTCTCCTGTGTTCGTGGTATGCTTATCACTATGTTCAAGCAGGTTGGTTTGTTTACCATCCCCTTTCGCCTTGGAAAGAATCTTTTACGCCCAATGCCGGCGTCGGCGATTATTTGCACAGCATTAAAATGCTGATCTGGCTATTCCTCGATTATGGCAAAGCTGCCCTCTGGATTTCGCTAGGTGCTATTCTTTGGTTGAGAGCCAGGCGAAGAATTACTGTTGATACCAATGCTATTTGGCTGTTCATATTCGTGCTGGTACCATTTCTAATTATTAGCCCTACCAAACTTATTTATGTTGGATTGATGGGATCCAGATACTATTTGCCGGTATTTATTTTTCTTAGCCTCTTTACGTTATACCTCGTATTCAATCTAAAAAACAACATCTTAAAATATTCACTTTATTCTTTAATTCTAACCAGTTTAATTACGGGACATTTATGGGTTTACCCGGAACGATTATCACAAAACTGGGACGGCACTTTGGCGCATCTTCCCTATTACGAGCTAAGAAAGAGCATGATTAATTACATCGACAAAGAGGGTATTCCCCATGAGTCAATTGGCACAACCTTTCCTAACCTGGCGAGCATGAAATATACCGATCTAACGGATGATGAACGCACTTTTAGCGACAAGGACCTAAGCTCGAACAAATATGTTTTTTACTCCAATGTTTTCAATGAATGGACGGTGGATGAATTGGCGGAATTGCACCAGAACTGGGAGGTAGAAAGGGAGTTTTCAAATTGGAATATCTACGTTAAACTTTACAAAAACCCAAAAGTCATAAACCATTGATGAATTTCAGCTATTCTAAAATGATATTTCTGGGTCTAATCAGCGTCTTGGTAGTTGTGTTCTTCCTGATGCTCAGCTTTCATTTCAGGATCGCTTCGGATGACTTTCATATTACATTGCTAATAAGGGAACATGACTTGTTAAGCTTTCTTAAACTACCCTATCTAGAATGGTCTGGGCGTTGGGCAAGTTTCATGTTAAGATATTTTGTTTTCTCACTGCCTGAGAGCTTCTCCGGATATAATATCACTACACTGCTTTACTACACGGCAAATTATTCCTTGTTTACCTTCTCAATTTATCTCTTAATAACAAACACCCTAACAAAGTTCTTTGTCCTGACTACTCGGAAAATCATCATTCTGTGCTACGCCTTCATATTTCTATTATCCTTTTTCTTTATTACTTTTTATGCCAATGAATCCTGGTTTTGGATTACAGGATCCGCCAACTATCTGCAAGGAATTATCCTAAGCTGTTTGGGTATGGCTCTCATACTGGATAAAAAAATCAATTTCCCATATCTTATAATAATTGGCATTTCATTCCTATATATCGGAGGTGCTGCGGAGCCCTATTCCTTTGTATTGATTGTCTCAATGTTGAGTATACTGGCGTACCACAAGTTTTATGAGAAGCAAACATTGACCAATCTAATGAATTCGCCCTTTATCAGGAAAATGAGCGTCGCCCTGATTTGCATCCTTATTTCATCTGGTTTAAATTTTATGGCACCAGGAAACTGGGAAAGGAAGAAGACCATCAATAAAACGGAAAATTCCGCAATTTTTGAAAAGGGTATGTCCACAAACATGTGGAGCGAGGCAAAAAGGTTTGCTACGAGCATTCCTAAAAAGAGAGCCCTCTGCTTTCTTATATTCTCCTTGTGCTGGATACAGTTTGGATACTCATTAAGAAAATTCAGGAATGATTTTTCAATTTCATTGCAAAGCCCCGTCAAAAAAATCACTTTGTTATTTCTTCTTGCGGTCTTTATCAGCATGCTGCCAACTGTTTTGGCGTTCGGTAATTTAGGACCGGTGAGAACATGGACCCACATATCCTTTTTCTTGACGGTATATGCTTCCTGCTTGTGTTGCTATGCTGGATACAAATTGAACATCTCTGAAAAACTAGCAACCTCAGGGTTTTATCTAAACTCATTGGGGTGTATTGCAATTCTTATCATCTTTATTTCATATCAATATCCCAGAGTTTCCGCCTATAGTGAAGCCGTAGACCAAAGAATCGATTATCTAAAGACGCTAAACAACAAAGGACAGAAGGAGACTGTAGCGCTGACACCCCTGCCAAAATCCGGATTTTTAACTTCTGCTGAGATACAAGGGGATCAAAACGGACTGAGAAATCAGAGCCTCAAAAGACTGCTTGAATTAAACTTCGATATTAAGAAAAACGAACAATAGAATGTTTTATATGCTGCGTACTACACCTTCGCCTTGCTATTATCCAACATATCATTAAACCTTCGTTCTCTCCTTCCTTGAAAACCCCCGGTATGAAAAGCGTAAGCTGCTAATAACGGAAAGGCAATAGTTGCCTCTGCAAATATCATTTGCTCATGATTTGTCCCCACTTTACCCCAGGAGTGCGCCTCACGCAAGGTGGAGCCTGACAATGCCCCATCCCTCTCATCCGCTACCGTAATTTGCACGGCGTACTTGTGCATTTTCACCTCCTCCCCCAATACTTCGGCCGAGACAACGATATCCTGAGCAAAATTCTTAGGCACTCCGCCACCGACCATCAGTAATCCAGTCTCGTCAGCATTTATCTTTAATTGTGTAAGCTCCAAAAAATCCTTAGCTGAATCAATACTTATGTGCTTCTCATTGTTCCATTGATGATGCACAAGGCCAAAACCCGCAGAGCAGTCACTAAAGGCCGGCACAAATATGGGCACTGCCTTCCTGAAGCATCTATAGACTATGGATTCTTCTCGATATCCCTTGTATTCATCATGATCATCGAGATATTTGCCCATCTCTACAATGAACTCCCGCGAAGAATACGCTTCTGGCTTTAGTGATCCTGCAATTTTAGCGATGGTATCATCACATATTCTAAGTTCATCTTCATCAATGTATGTATCGTAAATCCGATCGATATTCATTTCCTTCAATAAATTATCATCTGCGAATGGCGTTCCTTTATAGTGTTTGAATCCAAGTGCCTCAAAAAAGTCCTGATCCACAATATTGGCTCCTGTAGATACTATACCATCAACCATATTGGTATCTATCATATCCAGAATAACCCTCTTCAGCCCAGCAGAAATAAGGGAACCAGCCAGCGTAAGCAAAACAGTGCAATTGGTGTCTCGCACCATCAAATCAAATATTTTAGCTCCTCTTGCCAGATTTCTCGCCTGAAACGACATTTCTTCCATCGCAGCTATTTGTTCTGGCACTCCTTTAAAAGCATCTGTTTTTATGTCGATGTGCTTTATCTCATCACTTAGTAAGCTCTTCTTATTCATCCTTTAAGAATTTTGACACTACCCGCACAAAATCGAGAGGCTTATCCGAATGTATCCAATGCCCTGCTCCCGCAATTGTTTCAATTGTTGAATTAGGAAATTTCTCTTCGATAATGGCATGGTCTTCTGCTTGAATATAGTCTGAATTTCCTCCTTTTACAAACAATGACGGCCCTTTGAATGGAACGTTCATGTCAATTTCACTGCCTACATTCATTACATTTTCACCAATCGCCTTTATATTTAAGCGCCACTGCAATTTTTTCTGCTCATTCCAATACAAATTCTGTAATATAAATTGCCTCACTCCTAGATCAGGTATGTACTTACAGATGGCTTCATCAGCGCTCGCTCTGGATAATAATTGTTCGGCAGTTAACTCCAACATGCCTTTGAGTACGTTTTCGTCCTTAAAAGTATATGCACCGGGTGAAATATCGACGACGATTAACCGGCTTACCTTGCCGGGGTATTTCGCAGCAAAACGCATGGCAGTTTTTCCTCCCATTGAATGTCCAAGCACAACGGCCCGGTCTATATCATGATCAATAAAAAACCCATTAAGGTCTTCACTCATCAAATCATAATCATGCCCGGAGTCATGTGGCGAACGCCCGTGATTTCGTTGATCGATCAAGAAAACCTTGTAGTCTTTGTTAAAGTACTGGCTGATGGAATTCCAATTAATGGAAGAGCCAAAAAGGCCATGTAAGAAAACAAATGGCTTCCCTTCTCCTGACTCCTTATGATAAAGCTTCACTGGTATTTTCCTTTATCGTCAATGGTAATTCGCTTTAGCTCAGCGGTGGAGCTGAAATGCTTCCCGACGCTATTTAAGTTCCTCCATAGCGCCACCGTCTTCTCATCATCCGAATCATTCGCAATCAAATCTTCCACATTGGCAAAAAGGTCTTTGGAAGGAAAAATGTGAACTGGAATTCTCGACTGCCCTGCGTTTTTAGCTTCGACTGCTATCAGATACAGTTCCTTAATTTTATCGTCGGTTATCGGTATACAGCCAATCGTAACGCAATTACCATGAATGAAGATATCTCCTCCCAGGTTATTTCCCAAGTTGTTTATTCTATCCGACTTATTTGGATAATTTATTCCCAGTGAAAGGTAAAAGTTACTTGCCGGATTGAAGCGATCAATATGATAAAATCCTTCCGGAATTTGACCATCTCCCTGCTTTCTTTTTGGCCCCAAGCTTCCGCTTGATGAGCAAAATTTGTACGTATTGAGAAGTTTGAGTTTTGATGCTTGAGAATCACTTACCCACACTTCAAGCGTTTTCTCTTTCTTGAAAGCTCTTAGCAACAATTCTCTGGGAGGGAAAGTCAATCCCCGCGACGCGAACATGGATTTCACTGTTGATTCCTTATCCTGATAAGCCTGTCTTACTCTCTGGTATCTCAGCTGATCCTCCTTAAAATCCATCGATGGAGCTGGAATTAATATTCCTATGACAAATATGGAAATAAGACCAACTAGATTTCCCATGGATTGTATTGTATTGTATTCTGATAAACTAACTAATATTTAACTGTTTAAGATATAGATGTATTGTGCTTTGCAGGCCATAGTAGAGCGAATCGGATATCAATGCATGACCAATGGACACTTCGAGCAAATTTGGGATTCTTTGCGCGAAGTAATTCAAGTTCCCTAAATTGAGATCATGGCCAGCGTTAATCCCCAGTCCTACTTTGGCAGCAACTTCTGCTCCCGCAACAAAAGGTGCTATAGCCTTTTCTGGATTACTTCTATAATTGGTTGCATAGTCCTCTGTGTACAATTCAATCCTGTCGGCACCTGTTTCCGCTGCATTCTCAATTAAAAGTTGGTTCGCATCAATAAAAATAGAAACCCTCATTCCCCCTTTTTTCAACTCACCAACTACTTCTTTTAGAAAGTCTTTGTTCGCAAGGGTATCCCATCCTGCATTTGACGTCAGCACATCAGGGGAGTCAGGAACCAACGTAACCTGGGTTGGTTTAATATCCAGCACCAAATCCATAAACTCTAGGTTCGGATTGCCTTCGATATTAAATTCCTCCTTCACCACGGATTTTAGGCCATAAACATCCTCTCTGGTAATGTGCCTTTCGTCGGGCCTTGGGTGAACAGTGATGCCATGCGCCCCAAACTGCTCACAATCTTGTGCGACTTTAATGACATCTGGAGTGTTTCCACCCCGGGCATTTCTTAATGTCGCAATTTTGTTAATATTTACACTTAATCTTGTCATATTCCATTGTACCTGTTCGTGGAAGCAAAACTAAAAAATTAGTAGGTTTACAGCGAATTATGTTGGCAATTGATCTGATAACAGACACCGTTCCCCCACTTAGAATTACAGACAGCGGCACAAAGGCTTTGAGTTGGATGGATGAATTCAAAGTACGGCATTTACCGGTGGTAAAATCTAACCAGTATCTGGGATTAATTTCTGAATCTGGGATACTCGACCTGAACACTCCAGGCCAACCACTGTACAAACACAAACTATCTCTAGCAAGGCCATTTGCTACAAAGCATCAACATATTTACGAAATCATTAAAGTCATTTCATCGTTAAACCTTTCATTACTTCCGGTATTGGATGAAGAGAGGTATCTCGGCAATATCCCGTTAAACAACTTATTCTACCAGTTTTCTAAAATGTTTGCTATTGAGGATGTAGGTAGTTTGATTGTGCTCGAGTTGAATGTCAATGATTATTCAATTTCCGAGATTGGTCAAATTGTTGAATCTAATGATGCAAAAATTCTAAGCTCTTACATTACATCGCATTCGGATTCTACAAAACTCGAGCTGACAATAAAGATCAACAAAAGCAATATCGCCGATATTGTGCAGACTTTTACCCGATACGATTATACAATCAAGGCTTCGTACCAAGACAACGACGACGACGATGATTTCAAAGACAGAATAGAGTTTTTCATAAATTACATCAATATTTAGTGCCAAAACAAAATCTTTTGAAATGAAGTTTGCCATCTTTGGAAAAACCTGTAGCGAAGAAAATACGAAATATATAAAGGCGCTCTTCACCAAACTGGAGAGTGAAAAGCTGGGTTATCTCATTTATAACGAGTTTACTATAGCCTGCAAGACGAAACATTAGCATCGGTGGACCAATAACAACGCCGGGCTCAGGAAATTTCATCATAACCCCTGTAGCACCTCATAATTTGAATGTCAGGCCCGTAGTAATCCCTG
>DTRI01000301.1 GCA_012966015.1 Flavobacteriales bacterium
GAATGGGGATTACTTCATACAAAGCCCTGCGCCCTTTATATCCGGTGTAGTAACATTCATCGCAGCCCACCGGCTTGCAATGGGTTTTCAGGGGCTTTGGAGGCTGAAAAGTCCTGGGATAATGGGCGGGATTAAATGTAGCCTCTTCTTTGCAGTTGTTGCAGAGTTTTCTGACCAGACGCTGTGCCAGGGTTGTATTCAAGGTATTGGCGAGCAGGAATGAAGGCACCCCCATATCTATCAAACGCGAAACCGTACCCCATGCAGAATTGGTGTGAATGGTGGATAGAACGAGGTGGCCCGTCAGCGCAGCGCGGATTGCCATTTGAGCTGTTTCTCCGTCCCTTATCTCTCCCAGCATAATCACATCAGGATCCTGCCTGAGAAAGGTTTTGAGTGCGCTGGCAAAGGTTAGCCCTATACTCTCTTTCAGCTGAACCTGATTGATTCCCTCCAGGGTGTACTCTATTGGATCTTCTACGGTAAGGATATTCGTTGTCTCTCTGTTTAATATCTTTAAGGTAGCGTACAGCGTAGTGGTTTTTCCGGAACCCGTTGGGCCGCTGATGAGTACAATGCCATTGGGTTTTTTAATTCCCTCCCGATAATCTTCCAGCTCTCTTTCGGAGAACCCCAGCTGTTCAATATCTATGTCTGTGGCATCTTTATTCAGCAATCTCATTACAGCCTTCTCACCGTGCAATGATGGCAAAACCGAAACCCTGATATCAAACTTATCCTGCCCTGACTTATAACTTATCCTGCCATCCTGCGGAAGCCTCTTTTCAGCTATGTCTAAATTGGACTTGATCTTGATCTTATTGATGAGAGAGGGGTATTCATTTTTGTCAATGGTATATCGCTCGATTAATTGCCCATCAATACGAAAACGCACCCGGCAACGCTCTTCATAGGTTTCGATGTGAATGTCACTGGCACCGAGTTCTTTGGCTTCGGCTATCAGGTTTTGCAGAAAATCATCGGTGGTCTTATCCGTGATCTCAACCCTTTGAGCCCTTTGTCCTTCTCTTTTCTTCCTGTAGTATTTACTCAGTGTTTTCTTTACAACTTCAGATGGCTTGGTGTCGAGCTCTACCTCTTTACCAAAAAGAATCTCCAGCTCATCCCGCAATCCGTTTCCAGCTCTTTCAGCGGCTACATAAAATTCCAGGTGATTATTTTCTACGGACTTGGGAATGATCTGATAGTGCCATGCCTGCTCAGTAGTGATGAGCTGCTGTAAATCCACATTCAGGACTATGTAATCCACTTCCTCCATTATTTATAGCTTGTTTAATACTTGCAATGCCAACATATCATCGTATAGATTCACATCAACAGAGCTCATCTGAAACACCAGTATGCAGATGAGTGTAGCGGAAAATCCAGCTGCCAAAGGGATTTCTGCTTTTGTATTCTGTTTCAGGATGATATAACCGGCAGACACAAGTGTTATTAAAAAAAGGCTTGAGACATAGTATATCAGAAAGTTTACGGGCGAGAACACCGTACATATGACAAGCAGCAGCAACAGGTCTGCAACGCCTATTTGATTGTCGATAATATTGGTAAAAGAACGGTTCTTAATAGAAAAGTAGATGGTAAGTGAAATAAAGATCGCGACTACAAAGCCAATATTGATCAGAGAGCTACGCATCAGCTCAGCTGTGCCGACGTACTGAACTCCATTTATTACTGCCAGCATGAAAAGAATTGGAAAAACCACCCAGGATACAGCCCTGAATTTAAAATCCTGGTAAATGATAAATGAAAGGGCTGTAAGTATGGCGATCATAAGCAAGGTATGCATTTCTCTTCATTGGGTATGCTAGTCTTTGACTACCTGTACTAACTTCTTGTCCTGGTTAATTTCCCATTGATCAAAGGTGCCGTCGCCGTCAAAATCCACAATGGCTGTGGCGGTGGCTTTAAAACCGTTGGCAGATACTTCAGCAATGGTTATTTGATAATTGGCCGCTCCGTCTTCCGTTACGAGCTTGGCATGCTCAAAATCTATGGCCTTCAAATCCTCGCTGTACTTGGAGTGCAGATAGAAATATCTCTTTTCCAATGTATATACGTGTTCGAGCTGAAGCTGAGCTTCCAGCGCCTTTGTTTTGGAGATAAGCGGCATGAGGCTTGGCAAGGAGAGGAGGATGAGTATTCCCACAATCACCAATACCACCAGCAATTCGGCTAATGTGAATGCCTTAAGTTTATTAAGTCTGATAAGTCTGATAAGCTTCATGTGCATATGTTAAAATTCCCAATTAGTAAAGATAACTCATTTTTAAGGAAAATCAACGCAAAAGGGGCAAAAGTAACATGATTATTCACTGTATTGGCATCTGATGGAGGCAATGAAGTATGGGGATGCTCATAAA
>DTRI01000302.1:0-294 GCA_012966015.1 Flavobacteriales bacterium
GCAGATAGGACGGCTTTCTCACTTGAGCGGGGAATCACTACTACTCCATCAAAATCACCAAATATGATATCCCCTGGCACCACCTTTACACCACCACATTCAATTTCAATATTATAGGCTATCACATCACTTCTACCTTTTGAATCGTATGGAGCAATCCCTCTGACAAAGACCGGAAATCCCATTTCTATAATGGCTTTTGTGTCCCTGGTGAATCCATCTATAACAGCTCCATTCGCGCCACGATACACGGCAGCAGTGGAGAGCAGTTCACCCCAGAGGCTGCTACGTATT
>DTRI01000302.1:304-2376 GCA_012966015.1 Flavobacteriales bacterium
AAACAGTGAGTTGGTCTGGGCAACAAGCACCTCGTTGTTCTTTAATGCATCAACGGCTTCTAATTCGATTTTGTAGGGTTCATCAGGTATGGTATATACATCCACAGAAAGAACGGTCATTGCCCTACCAATGACAATAGTGTCCGAATCGAGCGCCCGTATATCATGTCTTAAAATCTGATTTCTGAACCCTTCACTATCAAGAGCATCTGCAATAACTGATGAAAAGAGCTCTTTTTTCATGCGGCTAAATAAATCCCTATCATTTTCGGCCATTCAAATCTCCTGTCACAGACGTTGATCCATTATTACATCAGTAAATATTGAAAGTTTATAGTTAAGGTGAAGAATAAAAAAAGGAGGTGTGAAGTCAATTGAATTATATTACGGAACTTTCAATATTAAATAGAAATACGCCAAAATCAACAACCAACAACCTCTGATTAAACACATAATATAGTTGTTCATCACACTAAAATGATTACTATTAAAAGCTTTGACGAAAAACACCTTCTCATGTTTCTTATTCGAATATCTCCGGTCAATTGCCCTGTACTATTCAGACACATAGGCATCGTTAAATATCATCAAGTGTTGATTCAATATAAACAGGAGGAGAAATGATGATTTGCTGTAAAGAAATGATGAGGATTATGGATCGTGAGGGTATTGTAAAAAAAGAAGGGTATCAGATAAATGATGGTCGGATACTTAACGAGGTTGACTCGGAGTATTTCATCAGATCAGAGGATTATTCCGGTGTGGCAAGTTATTTCGGTATTAACTACTGTCCGTTTTGTGGGCGGCCTTTATCTCGGGGACTGTGGGCGGCCGAGAAAAAGAAATAAATAGGACATGACTTTTGGTAGCATAATTCAACTTTCACTTTCAAATGAAACCACAATATCGATACGCCGATTTTGCGCTCTTCCTTTTCTGGTTGTATTATCTGTGATGGGGCGATTACTACCAAAACCCTTTGACGTAATCTGGTCGTCACCCAACCCTGACTTAGCCTGGATGTATTCTTTTACCGAGGTGGCCCTTTCCTCTGATAGGGCCATATTTATTTCCACCTTACCGGATGAGTCGGTATGCCCTTCTACGACCACTATACTTCCAGGATAGAGTAATAAAAGTGCTCCCAATTTATCGAGTATCATGCCTCCTTTTTCCGAGAAATCAGTTTTCCCTGCTTTAAATTCAAGGCCGACAAGACGGATAATGACCTCTTTTTCTTCTCTCAGGACAATCGCCTCATTTGAAAGAAAACGGGCCTGAACCTGTGCAACGGCGTCCAATTGCATTTTTCTTCTGAGATCTGCATCCAACTCACGCCGTCTACGTTCCAGATCTTCCTTGCGCGATTGCAAGTCCCTCTGATAATTTTCGACCATGGACGCCAGGCGTATCTGTTGCTGATTGATGGCCGTATTTAACGAATCAATGGTAGACTGTAATTTGCCTATGAGTAGATCCTTACGGTGTAAATTCTGATCTATTGAATCAAGCCTGGATGTCATTATTTTTAAACTTTGAGAAAGGATAACATCAGGGGTACTTGACAGGAAATCAGGTGAAAAATTGGAGAGCTTCGTCGCTTGACGAACCAGAGCTTCCCTGGAGAGCAACAAAGTCTCCCAGTTTACCGGGTCACGTCTCAACGTATCAATTTTAGCAGCAAGCCATAAAGCATGTCGTACTTCATAACTACCTTGCTCTGCTTTTAATTTCAGATCATCTGTAACCTGTTCCCCTCGCTCTAATGCTGCTGCCACCTCATTTAAATAAATGGAAGCCCGTTTAAATGATAACGGGGCAAGGCGGTCCCATTGTTTCTCTCGTGCCTCATCAATTCCTGCCTGGGCAGATCCGATTAATGTTGCTTTAATAGCAGATATTCTCGATACCTGAAACAATATAATCGACTCATTACCTAACTGTTCCGCTTCGGTGATCTTGCGTTCCTCTAACTTTGACATGGCCTTAGAGAGACGTAATTCCGCCGTCTCAAATGGTTTCTCCGCAAGGTTTTCTGCGTTTGCAGATTGGGCAGAAACTCGGATTTTCAA
>DTRI01000303.1 GCA_012966015.1 Flavobacteriales bacterium
TATATACCTCTACTGCTGCGGTTTTCGTGATATAGCCATCTCTCAAGTCTTCTGCGATCATCGCGTGGTCCCGTTGGATTGGATTACCAAAACCACCGCCACCCGCAGACTGCAAACTAACAAGGGTGTTTTTCTTTAAATCTATGTAAGGAGTTTTGCTTGGCAGAACTTGATGTTTTTTCTTTTTGTTCCCCGATTCAAGCAAGTAATGAGCTGTTGAACCGGCATAACCTCCAAACAATCCCGGTGGCGGTGTTTCATGACGATCAGCGCAAATACAAATCTGAGCTGAATCAGCCTCTATCCTAAAATTTCTTACAAAACCGTTCCCACCTCTAAAACGACCTGCTCCACCAGTATCCGGGACAATTTCGTATTTTTCAAAGAATATTGGATTTTCAATCTCGTCAGCCTCTATGGGAATGTGCCCCGCATTGCCTGGCCCGTAACGTATTGCGTTTATCCCATCGCTGTTTGCACGCGCACCATAAGCGCCAGAGGAAAGTTCCAGTGTAGTAAAATAACTGTCTCCGCTCGAACGATGACGAGGACCAGCAATGACTACAGTCCCGGTTGAACCCGAACCACTTGCAATAGCTTTATCACCTATAGCGGTAGAAATTGCGGCCATTGTAACATCAAAAACACGGTAACAAACTTCACCAAATCCAACTATAGAGGCTGGAAATTTAGCATCGACAAGGGTACCTGGCCTGGTAATCACATTTATAGGTTTATAACTTCCTGCGTTTGGAGGATTTTCAGGATCTGTACTGCCGAAGACGCCGCTGAATAGGAACAATTCATGCCACCAGAAGATTGGTCACTGCTTTTAGTCAAATCTGCAATGATATTACTGCCATCTATGGTTACTTTTACATCAACCCAAATCCTATCAGCCGACTGCCCATCACCATCCAGGCAATCCCGCGCAAAGTATTCACCATCCTGAAAATTTTTTATTTGGGCTCTAGTCATCTGTTCCGCCCGTACAATAATTTCATCCATTGTGGCCTTCAAAACAGACAGCCCATATTTCTTGATTAATTCACTACATCGACGCTGCGCAGTTTCACAGGATGCATATTGAGAACGCAAATCACCCAATCCGACAGAGCGATTGCGGATATTCGACATGATCATTTCAAATACCCCAGAATTCGGTGTATCTTGTTCGAATAATTTTACCGGTGGAATTAAAATACCTTCCTGGTGAATATCAGAAGTTGCTGGAGAATAGCTCCCTGGCCCCATCCCACCAATGTCGGCCCAATGGCCACGGTTGCAAGCAAATGCGTATAGCTCACCGTCATGAAACAAAGGGCGGGCTATTAGAACGTCTGGCAAATGTGTCCCACCAATAAAAGGATCGTTGGTTGCAATTACATCACCAGGGTTCAGGTTCTCACGCCCGATAAACTCCACTGCACCCTGTAACTGGAGAGGCATGGTCGTAACGTGAATAGGAAAACCATTTGGGTCTTGTGCAATAATTTCGCCATCTGCATTCATTAGACAACAAGACAAGTCACCTTGTTCTTTCCACAACTGCGTATAAGCTGTACGCATCGTCATTATTTTCATGTCACGAGCGATACTGATAAGGGAACTATGAATAACTGCCAGAGTGAATGAATCAACTGTCATAAGGAAATGCTCGAAGGCGCTAGATTGATAATCATATTCTCATATGCATCAATGATAATCTCCATTTCATCCAACAATAGAGTAGAAGATGATGACTCCTCAACAATTGCAGGACCAAACAATTTAGAACCGATTTTAAGATTTTCTCGTTTGAAAACAGATACTTGTATCTGAGTTTTTTCTCCTGGCAACAATACCAACCGTGAATTCTTCGAAGACGCAATTGAAGAAGTACTCTCGATAGAACGTGTTGAAGGTTTCTCCAACAGCCCAATTGCAAACACCCGGATATTCACCAGCTCAATTGGCTCATTTGGAACACTGTATGTGTATAACTGTTCGTGTATTTTATGAAATTGACCCGGAGCCTGGTCAAATTTGGCTTTCCAGTCTTCATCATATTTGCCTAGAGGTACGTTAACCTCAGTTGTCTGTCCAATATAACGCATATCGAAAGAACAAGATATGTCTCTTCGATTAGATTCAATACCTTCTTTCTCCAAGTCCAAATTAGCATGAGTAATCATTTCGTCAAAAATTGAAGCTATATTTTTTTCTTTAATTTCCTCCAGAGGTTGAACAATCGATCTAACATAATCGTGACTGAAGTCAGCAGTCGCTATACCGCGAGCCGAAAATAGCCCCGGATATTTTGGAATTATAACTTTGCCAATACCGAGTTCTCTAGCAACTCCTGCGGCATGTAGCGGTCCTCCCCCCCCCCGCAT
>DTRI01000304.1 GCA_012966015.1 Flavobacteriales bacterium
AGTGGTTTTAACTGATTGACATCAACCCATTTTTTGAGTTCATCCTTGGCTTCTTTGTCGTCGAAAGTCCATTGTGGGGGATCGACTTTCGCGGCAGTAGTACTGGTGTTCAACACCATTGCAAATAGAAAGAAAGTGGGTGACAAAATTATGGCTATAACCTTTTTGTGCATTTTGAAGTTCTTTGATTACTCCAGTGTTTCAGTGCTGGAGTAAGTTCGTAAGTTGATAAAAACAGCAGATGACGGAAATTGAAAAAAGTTCGTCATTAAAATATATATCACAGCACGTAAAGATGCATGATACCAGAAGTTAGGGTCCAAATTTGTCTGAATTGATGATCTTCTGGTTCAATGTCTGTTATTAAAATGAGTAGCCCTGTTTTATCAGTCCCCAATTGATCACCAAATTGCTACCTAGTTCAACATTTGTACTGTTACCTTGAATGCCTGGTCCTTCAACGGTTAAATTGTCAAAACTTGCCCCAGCGTTGAATGTCCCAACACCCACTGCCCCTTTTGGAAAAGAGTCATCTTTAACATCAAATTCCAGTTTCCCATCTATGTAGCATTTGATACTGGAACCTTTCACCACGGCTTTCAAGACGTAATCCGTCTTCGGTTTGCACGGTTTCTTCTTAGTAATTTTTATGATTTTATTGGGCGATTTAATCAAACACGGACCTTCATTTGCCCGTTGGTCAAGTCGGAAATGGTAGTAATTACATGCCGCCGCCCCCTTTTTCGGATCGTCTCCATTAACCCGAAAAAAGATACCAAGAATTGGTGCTGCTGGCCCTGACTCTTCAATTCGAACTGTAGCTTCTACCGTATAGTCGGTCCAGTTTTCGTCGCCAATATAGCTCCGGTGGTAAGTTGTGCAATCGGCTGTGCTGGTGAATTTAACGTCTTCCTGAAGGTATTTCTTATTTTGAACAGACCATTTCCCCTGAAGTGGGGTCCAATCAAAACTGTTTCCTGCAGAAACACTTTTGGGTTTACCATTTGGTTGATCAAAATCAATGGTAATTTTTCCCGCCTCAATATCTGTCAGACAAGAAAATAAAATTGCTGCCATAATTCCGAAAAAAACGAACTGTATTCTCGAATTCATCTTAAGTTTTCTCCTTAAATTGAGAAGTTGATTTATATACGAACTGCCCTCATCTTTACATACCAAAGAAAATAAGGGTACCAATACGAGGTTGAATCAGCGGAAAAACTTTCTCCTTTCTCTAGTAGTAGATTTATTCTTACCATCTGACCTTAATTGCTGACCAGATTTGGGCCAATTTGTCTTTGGAATCCACAGCTTGGGGGATCTCCGGCCCTTCAACGGTTAAATTGTCAAAACTTGCCCCAGCGTTGAATGTCCCGACACCTACTGATCCTTTTGGAAAAGAGTCATCCTTAACATCAAATTCCAGTTTCCCATCTATGTAGCATTTGATACTGGAGCCTTTCACCACGGCTTTCAAGACATAATCCTTCTTCAGCTCGCATGGTTTGGCTTTATGGATTTCTATGATTTTATTGGGCGATTTAATCAAACACGGACCTTCAGCTGCCCGTTGGTCAAGTCGGAAATAGTAGTAATTACATTCCATTAGCCCCTTTTTGGGGTTGTCACCATTGACCCGAAAAAAGATACCAACAATTGGTGCTAATGGTCCTCCTTCCGTAATGCGAACCTTAGCTTCCACCGTGTAGTCGGTCCAGTTTTCGTCGCCAATGTAGCTCCGATGGTAGGTGGTACAATTGGCTGTGCTGAGGAATTTAATATCCTCCTGAAGGTATTTTTTGTTTTTAACCGTCCATTTTCCTTGGAGTGGGGTCCAATCCAAGCCACCTCCTACAGGCAAGCTCTTGGGTTTACCATTCGGTTGATCAAAATCAATGATAAACTTTCCAGCTTCAATATCTGTCAGACAAGAAAATGAAATTGCCACCAGAATCCCGAAAACAACGAACTGTATTCTCGAATTCACCTTAGTTTTCTCCTAAAATTAATGCTATATATACTAAATCCTAGCATACATACTAACAGTCGATAATTGTTCCAATTATATCAAACTTGATGGGGTAAATCAATGGGCTAGAATGCGTTGTATGAAGCGTTTGGATATAGGGGATGTGCTTGCCCGGCATTTTCAATCCAATTCGAAGTAGTTTAATTATTCACATGGCCAATTTACAGAGTAAGTTCCAGTTAAATAGGGGTAGGTACTGGAAGGAAAAATGTTTCTCCTAAATAGCGTTATTTGCAAATTAAAAAGCAACCTTCTTATATTCACCGATGGTAGTCTATTCTGTATTTAAGTTAAAACTAAAGTACAAGCAGACAAAATAGGAGGAAGTATGACCGAGACATCATC
>DTRI01000305.1 GCA_012966015.1 Flavobacteriales bacterium
ATTTATCTTTGTTCTGTTGTAGAAGCTATTTGTTGGGACAAAATAGTACTTTTTACCTTTGCTGTTGATGTTGCCCTTTATCAGCATTTGCCCCTCCTGTTTAGGAACAATTTTGTACGGGGGAAGATCAGGTAAAGGGGGGGGGGATAACAGAGCACCCGGGATCATCTGAATCTATCTTCCCGTCAAAATCATTATCTACTCCATCCTTCCATGATGTACCCGATTCTTTTGATTCCGGATCAGGTCTTCCTGACAACCATTTTTCGGGTATGCTGGACCAGAGTTCCTGATAGAACCCTGAAAATTCTGAAGAGAGGGTTTTACTTGTGATGATGATAGTATTTTCATCATTCGAATAATTTCCAGCTGAGGTCCAATTCATTGAGCCAAGAATTAAATGGTGATTATCAATTACGGCTGATTTCATGTGCATTTTCCCTCCCCAGTTTTCGATTTTAACAGGAATGCCAGCTTCGCGAAGAAATTGAAGCTTTGTGTATTCGTTTTTTGCCCCGGTAGCATCAAGAAGGACCCGTACCTTTACGCCCCTTTGATGTGCATCAATTAAATCACCAGTAATGGTTTTATGAGTAAGAAAGAACACGGCGACATCTATTGTTTCTCTTGCAGCTTGAAGCAGGGGTCTTATTGCTTTATCAGCAGCCTTATCTTGAGGTGAAAAATAAAGTGCAACCTTGGTTCCATTTGCCAATACGGTATTGGTAGATTTGACTAATACTTTCTTTGTTTTATGGTAACGCTCAGAAATATACATCTGCTCAAACTCCTCTGTATAACAATTCGCTATATTTGTAGATCGAATCAGGCATGCAACGTTTGCGTTGTATCCCCCTGTTCCTGAATCACTGATATTGCATGACCCTGTCCAAACTGTTAATCTGTCAAAGATAAAAAATTTATTATGCATGATATCTCCCTGAAATATTATTTTCTCTCGGGATGCCTGAGCCGATATAATTGCTCTATTATTTGGCAAACTATATCCGACACAAGAAACCGGGCCTTTAAAGCCTACAGGTGCACTCCAAAACGGATTCGAATATATCTCACCCTCATCTCGCTTTTTTAAATCAGCTTTGTAGTCACTTTTTACCGATTTTATTTCATCAATTAAATTGGGCGTGTCACTATAGTAATTTAGTCCATCCACATTCATGTCAACCACTCCGCGAACCTGGACTCCTCTTTCCTGGGCTGCCTTCAATGCATTTATTACCTCATCCTGATTTCGCAAACCATAGATTGCAAAATCGATGGAAACTGTCGATTTATTTATCTCCTTAATTAAGGCCTCACCAATTCGGCTGTCAGTAGACATCATTGGTTTAGAATAGCTAAAAGGATCATTGTAAATAACACTGAACTTATCACGATCATCAATTGAGATGAATGATTCCTCTTTAGCTGATGAGTTCGATTGCTGCGCCTCAGCACACCCTGACAAAACCAAGGCTGCGATTGTTGTGATTAGGAGGGTTGTGTGTGTTTTCATTGGTTCTTCAAATTATTGTTAGGGGCTTCTTTGTCTTCCGGTTTCTCACCCTCAACTGGAACAATCTGAACCGTTCCGTCTTCTCTTACTTCTACATTCAAATCACCGCCATTCGCATCACTTTTTTGAAGGGTTTTCAACTTGGCACCCCCTTTTAGTCGGGCACCTCCATAAAAACCTTTCCGTAGCCACTCCAGTTTTTTGGATGCCATCAGTTCAACCTGAAGTTGTTGGACCTTTTTGCGTATAGCAACGATATCCTTGAATTGTTTTTCCAGTTCGGCTTTATCGGCGATTAACCTATCGCGATCCTTGAGAAGGAATTCTCTATCTCCTTCACTGGTTTCTAAGCGTCGACTGATATCTTCAATTGCTCTGTCTTTGAGTGCCATTTGATTGTTGAGGGCAGCTATCTTTAAATCATAATCCTTATTTTTGATTTGTGCCTCTCTAAGATCACTGTTCAGTGAAATTACACGATCATCCAGAGGTGAATCTAGCTTTAGGTAGCTATTGAGCTTAACGGCAGTGGGCTCATCGATCTTTATTCTGGTGACCTTCCCGTTTTCGTAGACAAGAAATGACTTTCTCTTAACCGCATTGGCAATGATCTCGCGTAGTGCTTTGTTCTCTTTCTCAAGGAATTGATTTACACTGCTTTCTATCTCATTTGTTTGCTTGGGCTCTTCACTGTATGCGGTGAGTGCCGCAGAGAAGAACGCGAGTATGGGTAAGGTGACTTTTAGGGTTTTCATTTTACTAGGGAAACACTACTCACTTTTGAGTGTAGGTTTAAGTGTTAAATTCACATGGCGACGGTTGGCAAGGTAACTGCCAACAGCAC
>DTRI01000306.1 GCA_012966015.1 Flavobacteriales bacterium
TGAGCTTGTTGCCTATGTTAATAATGTAGCGCAGCTGATTATTGAAAGTACTGAGTTTTATGACCTTCCAATATCTGTGCTCGTGGTTAAATCCGATGAAGTTTTGGCAAATGCAACCCCGATTGGTGTGATAGTAATTTCTGAAGGTTTTTTGAAGATTATAAAAGACGAAAGTGAACTTGCATGTCTGTTAGGTCACGAAATTGCCCATGTAACTCTTAACCATGGCTCAACAGAATTTGAAATCAGAAAACCAAAATTTGCAGCGGACGATGCCTTTGCCGAATTAGAAGAAGAACTTGGAGGAGATGAAGTTGAAACAGAGCTTGATGGTTTCTGCGATGAAATGTACGAGCGAGCTATAGGAGGCAGAAAAGCCGAATACGAAGAAAAAGCTGACCATAGAGGTATGATTTATGCGCGTAGGGCCGGGTATAGTGCTAATGGAATGATCAGCTTGCTTAAACGCTTGAAATCAAGAATACCGACCAGCCGCGAGCCTACTGATGCAAGCCACTGGTTTCCGGTATCAATGCAAAAACGTATTACAAAACTTGAACACATTACTGCAACAAAACTCAAACCGAATAAACGCTACCTGACTTTCCAATCACGGTATGATGCACAAAGAAAATAATCCCCGACGATAAAAAAACATAGCGAAGATCCTGTTTTTCGTCACCTTTTATTCGGTTGGCCCAGTTTTGACAGTGTCCCAAAATAGAATGGGTAAAGGAGGTTGGACCAAATCATTATTATCTGTGGTTGCGGTATCTGGAAATGTCAAGCGGCGGTGCAAAACGGTTACCGAAAACTGATTGACACCCGTCAGTCTGATCTGGGAGCTGATTTGTTGGTTGTCTCCAGTCCGCAGGGAGCCTCAGTCTTTACCGATGACGCTTTTGACGGGCTGGCTGCGGTGGGGAAACCAATTTCGCTGGCTAAACCGAATTGGTTCAAGAAAGTCCAGACAGACGGCCGCCAGTTGCGGGTTGGAAAAGTACCTTACGACAACATTCAACTTGGTTTAAGTGGAATTCCTGACTTTGATTTCGGACCTGGTTAGGAGGTTAAGGCAGAAATCCCTGTCAAGGATGAGCAGATAGTTCTGTTTGCTGATATCTTCCGGCAAAAAGTGGTTGATCAGCAGGGAGGGGTTACACTGTCGGCCGACCCAAAACCGCCTCCCAAAAGCTGGAGGATATGGTCAGCGAGCAGTAACAGGTATTCATATCAACTGAAAAAGAGTTGAGACCCATGCGAATTGTCGAGAAATAATTGTTGTCGGCTAACTCTTCCGCTTTGTCTTAAAACAACACGTTGTGCTACAATACTGCATTTAGTTGTTAAACCTGGTTGCTGGGATTGAAGTTGAATTTACATAAAACCTAACATGTACTGTAAATAATAACTCACCAGAGTATTTTACAGATCGAATTCATCAATGGATGAGGTGTCGATATGGAAGAGCCGCCGATGTTGAATCAGCAAAGCATTGGGGCTTTTTTTTGTTAATACCTGTTTTCGGAAGGATTCCATCATGAACCTTTCTACCCTAATTCAGAAATCAGAGGAGTTTTTATTTATGAGCCTGGTTACGGTACTAGGAGAAATTTAGTTTCTATCACACGAAAAGCAAAGACTATTTTAATTTTGGCAATATGATAGCCTTTATACTATCAAAAAGAGTGTCAATGTCAGCAGTGGTGTTACTTTGACCATCGAAGCCGAAGTGGCGGTCAAGTTAGCCGGTAACTGGGATGAAATTCAATTTAGGGTGTCATAGTGGTGGATAATAACTGTCTGATCCAATACGTGGTGATTGAATACGGTACAACTGGGATTAATTGCAACAGGGCTTCGCTCACCATGGCTAACTCTGCCATCCGGCATCACAGCAGTTAGTGGTGGTATTTTGCTGCAGCCGTATGATTCTTCACATACGATCAATTTGCTTCAGCAGGCAGACTGTTTTACCATTAACTAAATTAATGTAGAAAATTTGACAATCTCAATTGGAGTCAAATAGTGGGTCTGTTGCGCCAATCAATTTTTAAGACCAAAAATGTCAAATGGCAACCGTTGCGGATGATGATTTTCCTGAGTCTGGCTTCCTTTTCAGTTGCCAATGCAACATTGGTTCTAGAGGTGAAGGGAACCATTACAAAAGATGGAAATCCGGTTGAAGGCCAATACCAAGTCATCATCAGTAACTTGAGCAAAGAAGGCGTAATCGTGACTACGCAAACTCCATCATCCGATGGACTGGGCACTTATAAAAATGGATGGTTTAATCTATTTAATCCAGTGGCTGAAAATGGAGACCAGATTCAGGTGGAGGTCAAATCGGCTGAGGT
>DTRI01000307.1 GCA_012966015.1 Flavobacteriales bacterium
GCTGGAATAGGATTGCGCCTTAATTTTAGCTTTTTCATCATTAGATTAGATGCAGCTATACCTATAACCAGTCCGTCAAATGTATATGGAAAGCGCTGGGTATTGGGCAATTCAAAAGCTGAAGATATTAACTACAACATAGGCATTGGTTACCCGTTTTAATGTACCTTACATTCTGCGTTTTTTACTAAATTTGTCGAAAATTCAAATATCCCGTAATCAATCATTATCAAATATGGCTGCAAGCACCGTTTCATCAGTAAGTAAAATTGAAGAAATACTTGGAGATCAGTCTTCCTCTTTGTTAGAGCATGAATGTAAAACCATTCCGAAAGATTATTTACATCTTCCCGGACCTGATTTTATTGAACGATCATACAAGGATAGCAACAGGAATGCGCAGGTATTGAAAAGTTTAGGCAGCATCTTTAATCATGGGCGTTTGGCAGGGACTGGCTACGTATCCATTTTGCCTGTAGATCAAGGAATTGAACATTCTGCGGGAGCATCATTTGCGCCAAATCCAATTTATTTTGATCCGGAAAACATTGTGAAGCTAGCAATGGAAGGGGGTTGTAATGCAGTGGCATCTACTTTCGGCGTATTGGCCTCATGCTCCAGAAAATATGCTCATAAAATTCCTTTTATCGTTAAGATCAATCACAATGAGCTACTCACCTATCCAAATGACTATGATCAAATTTTATTTGGATCGGTAGAAGAAGCATGGAACCTGGGAGCGACGGCTGTTGGAGCAACAATTTATTTTGGCTCAGAGGAATCTGGAGATCAAATTGTAGAGATCGCGCAAGCCTTTGAGCGCGCGCACGAACTTGGCTTAGCAACAATTCTGTGGTGCTATCTTAGAAATTCCGAATTTAAAAAAGATGGTGAGGATTATCATGCTGCCGCCGATATTACAGGGCAAGCCAACCACATTGGTGTAACCATCCAAGCAGATATCATCAAGCAGAAGCTCGCTACAAACAACAATGGATATACCAACATTGGATTTGGTAAAACACATGATAAGGTATATTCTGAATTATCATCAGCTCATCCAATCGACCTCTGCCGTTACCAGATAGCCAATTGTTACATGGGAAAGGCTGGATTAATAAACTCTGGAGGTGCTTCAAGTGGAGCTTCAGACTTGAAAGATGCCGTTTCCACAGCTGTGATCAACAAAAGAGCTGGAGGCACAGGCTTGATTTCTGGAAGGAAGTCCTTTCAAAAACCGATGGAGGAGGGTATAGAATTACTAAATTCTATACAAGATGTATATTTGTCAGAAGACATCACTGTAGCCTAGTTTGATTTAAGATTGCTGGTTAAAGATTAATGATTGTGGTTAGCTCAGTTCAAGTACTACTATTCTAAACTTCATTTTGCATACTTAATTTCACATTCTGAAATCTGAAATCTGAAATCTGAAATCAACAATCTCCGATACGCGCATGGGTTGGTTTAAAAGAATCAAACACGGAATAACTACCTCTACCAAAGACAAGAAAGAAACCCCGGAAGGTCTTTGGTACAAGTGTACTAAGTGCAACGAACTCACACCCTCTGAAGATCATGCCAAAAATCTTTGCGTCTGCTCATGCGGCTATCACCAGAGAATTGGTTCTAAGGATTATTTCAAGATTCTCTTTGACAACGGAAAGGCCACTAAATTTAAAGAGTTCAATTCTAATCTGGCGCCTACCGATCCACTAAAATTTGAGGATACAAAAAAATATACGGAGAGGATTAAAGACTCTCAGAAAAAAACTGGTTTAAAAGATGCAATTGCTACAGCTTATGGAACTATTAACAAACAGGATATTGTAATTGCATGCATGGATTTCTCCTTCATTGGGGGCTCGATGGGGTCGGTGGTTGGTGAGAAGATTTCACTGGCTATAGATCATTGTCTTAAAACCAATTCGCCGTTACTTATTATTTCCAAGTCAGGAGGTGCAAGAATGATGGAGGCGGCCTACTCGCTCATGCAAATGGCCAAGACTTCCGCTAAACTTACTTTGTTGGCTAAAAACAAGATTCCATATATCTCATTACTTACAGATCCTACCACCGGTGGTGTAACAGCATCATTCGCGATGCTTGGAGATATAAACATAGCAGAACCGAATGCCTTAATCGGATTTGCAGGTCCGCGTATTGTTAAGGAAACAATAGGGAAGGAATTGCCTGAAGGATTTCAAACCTCCGAGTTTTTACTCGAACATGGTTTTTTGGATATGATCGTACCTAGAAGTGAGCTAAAGGAGAAAATATCCCTTCTTATTAAAATGTTCAATAATTAGCTATTTGGTTGATTCTTTAAAAGAATTACCTACCTTTGCACCTCG
>DTRI01000308.1:0-8286 GCA_012966015.1 Flavobacteriales bacterium
CCTGAGCATTTGTTACACCAATATAGTTCCCCGCAATTAGATTTCCAGTACAATTATTGGTAGTCCCGTCAATATAAACACCATAGGTGCCATTATAGGTGATCACATTATCTTCATTCAGTATGGTTCCATATTGCCCTATCTTATTGTTAGAAGCACCATCTTCTATCCTAACTCCACAATCGTTATTCTGAGACCATACAAAGTTGAAGTTGGTCGATACACCAATGTAGTTTTTCGCGATTTTGTTTCCGGTTGTTCCCGTTCCTGTAATCCTAATCCCATTGGTGATGTTAGCCGCAATAATATTTTCCTCACCTACATTTAGTCCAATCTTGTTATTTGAAGCACCCGCTGCAATAAGAATACCTTCATTCTGACTACTTCCCGTAGGAACGGAAGGGAAGTCAGAAGGGCCAATCAAATTCCCATAAATCTTATTGTTCGTGCAACTTGCCCCAGATAATACAAGACCGGCATCCAAATTGCCTGACAGAACATTTCCTTCTCCAGCGTTAGCGCTACCAATATTCTGAGATCCTACGTCATCAATATAAATTCCATATTTCTGAATGCTTCCAGGAACCACAACCAAACCATTGTGTTGTAATCCACAACGATTTCCAATAACATTGAAGTTAGGATTGGCTGTAGATTCAAAATAAATACCTGCTTCATCATTTCCGGAGCACACATTGCCTTCGCTTTCTATGCTGCCACCTATAGTCGCACCACCAGCGGGGGAATTGGTATGTGACACATAAATACCGTAAGATTGAGGGTTCCCATTATTTCCATCATTGCAAAGTAAATACGCACCCTGGAAGTCGAGCCCGCAGATGTTGCCAGCTATTGTGGTGGAGGCAGAGGGGTTGTATAATATCCACATACCATATCTGGTGTTACCTGAACACAAATTACCTTCACCCAACATACCGGTTCCAATATTTCTATCCCCTCCAATCAGGCAATCAGCACATTCCCTAACATGTATGCCGTCTGCTTGACCACCACTATCTCCACCGGTACAGGAAATGCCGGTTTGCATGGGGTTACCCCCAGAATCATTATATAATGCCGCTGTACCTGTGGGGGTTGCGCCGAATATGTTCCCTTGTATTGTTACATTATTTTCATCTTGTACTCTAAGTCCAAATCCCGTAGTGCCAGAAAACACATTGCCTTCTCCTGTGTTTGGACCACCTATAACAACATTAGAGCTAGAGGTACCTGCGCCCATATGGAGTCCGTTACTCATTGTAAACCAGCTATTATTGCCAGTTCTGGTAGGCCCAACTAAATTACCCTGGATGATTTGACCAGCCCCCCCCCTTAAACCAAATGCCTGCCCCCCCAATTTGACTAGGCCCAGATATCCAGTTTATTCCAGAAGGTGTACCGTCACCGATCTTATTATCGATACCTCCAATATGAACCCCGTAATAGCATTTATTATCTGAAACTCCATTAGACAATAGCCTGACATAATCTGCGCCATCTGCCTGGATTTCAAACCAACACCCTTTAACCATGTTTCCCCTGCCATTCAGCTCAATATCCCATGTAGTTGTGACAGAATTAATCCCAAAATTTTGGAATATAATGCCTTGTATAGTTGTATTGTTTCCAGTAACTATTACACCATTCATATTGTCATTACCCCTCAATACTATCATTGGTTGAGAGTTCAAGGGGGTCGCTACAGAAATTGAGAAAATATCAACAGTATTTACTGAGGACCCGGCCTGACTATAACCATCGATTAACACCCCACCCAGGTCACTAATATCAGGAAGTGGACTTGCTAATGCAATTATGTAGGGGCCTACTCCTGAAATTGAAAAATTAATAACATCAGTGCCAGTATTGGTGTTGGCATCAATAATAGCCTGCCTGAAACTGCCCGCCCCAGCATCATTTACATTTGTTATCGTAAAAGTTGCCGCAAAAGATTGCAGCATACTAGCAGTCATTGCCAGGAGCAAACAAATCCAATAAAGTTTATTTAATAACATGGTATAACAATTTGTCAATTAGCACTCATATTATTTATTGACTTATAAATACTTATAATACAACCGTGTACTACGACGAAGCATACCAGATCAATATCAACGATATACTGGTCTTATCTCACTAATCAGATTCTAAACATAGAGTTTCATTTTCTCTGTTGGAAATCATAATATCTGATCTTGTACGCTTCAAAAATATACCTGTAGTCGCTGGTGATTTAAGGCTATATTCAAGAGAACCTCTTTCAACGTACCTTACACCCGTGTAACTATCATTTAAGCTACTATTACCAGTTGTCTCAAGTGCTAATTCAAAATCACATTTTATTGAGGGAGGACAAGCATAGAGGCAACCTGGTTGAGTAGTTGTGTCCAAATCGTAAAGGGGAACATCAAGAGAGTTGACATCCAGGTCCTCGATGAGTGGGGCGGAGATACATTGAGACAATAATTATCTTTAAACCAATTTACATTTCAAATATCTTCCCTTTACATCTTAAATTCTATCCGTCTGTTCCGCTGCTGTCCTTCTCCAGGAATGCAAACCAGGAAGAGATGTAACAGAACTAATATTAGCAGTAAGAACACTACCATCTATTACATTATCATAACCTAAGTCAATCAATGCCTACTGAAAGGCGGTGTCAGGTAGTAGCGTAGTCTGCCCAAAGGCAATGCAGGGTGCAAGGGTGAGTAGGAGGAGTATTGGTTTTTTCATCTTATTGCTTGATTACTTTTTGTGAATATACCCCCTTCTCACTTTTTGCCCTAAGGAAGTAAATACCCTTTGATAGATGAGAGGTGTTGAGGGTATGGGTATGATTAATGTCTTTGGTTAGTAATAGTTGCCCTTGTGCGTTGTATAGGGTTAGTGTAGAGGGGTGTTCTGGCTCTACTACAACGTAGTTGGCAACAGGGTTGGGGTAAATATTTATTCTTCTAAAGTTTATTGATTCTTTTGAAGATGATATATTAGCGCCTTTTAAACAACGAACAGAAAAACCGAAAGTCTTAGCGTAGTTGTACCTTCCAACAGAAATCCTGTCGTCCTCCATGATTCGATACCAGGCATCACTTGTACTGCTCTCCGTAGAACTCCACCAACCACCGGATCGACTAATGTTGATGAAGAATCCAATGGCATAACGGTGACCACCCGGAAGGCCTGTAAAACCACTGCTATTGGTAACCCCTGCGCCTGAGCTATCCCAGTGGGCAGTACCTGATTCTTTTAGTTTTCCGCCCTCATCAGTGCCACGAAATCCAGTGCTTTCCTGGTCTGCTGTACTCATTCCTAAAGTACCTTCCACGTACATCCATTCACAATCTGTAGGTATATGCCAACCCACCGGGCATAGCCCCAAGGGGTTAGCAACTGCATGCCAGCTATATAAGGCCCCATAATCAGGCGCGTATCCTATACTATCATTATCGTACCATGCATAGGCACCTGTAGTGTTATTTTGCCATGCGACTTCATCTGTACCGGGGTAGTCTATAGGGCTATCGTCACTGTAAATTGTTGTTTTTAGATTTTCTCTGAACCAACACTGACCACCAATTTCAACAAGGTCATAAGTATAACCCTTATATGTAATAGTATCTACACCACCACACGGAGCTACATTTATATATTCATTTTCACAAGTAACGTTTCCTGGCAATACAACACTTCCCAAACCACCTTGTCCAAACACCTGTGAGGACAACAGAACGAATAGAAAGAATAATCTTTTCATGGCGAAATAGTCAATCAGTGGATTAAGGAGATTGGATTAGTAAATATAGGGAAAATGGGAGCAAATTAGAAAAACTGTCCCCCAGCGTATCCCCCTTCAATAAAAAACCCCCACTCTATCAGATAGAGTGAGGGTTTTAGTCGTAGCCCGTAGGGGAATCGAACCCCTGTTACCAGGATGAAAACCTGGCGTCCTAACCCCTAGACGAACGGGCCATATAAATCCGAGTGTGAACCCCTCTGAAAATGGTGCCTGCCTGCCGGTAGGCGGGTGCAAATGTAAATAAAATATTGCTTCTTCAAATACAATTTGACCCTTACTCAACAGGGTCATTCTCTGATTGAAAAGCGTAGCCTATTCGCTTTCCTGTACTCAACGTCATGAACTTGGTAGCTTCCAAAATCTCATGTACCGAAACTGCCTGTACCTCCCCAAATGGTGGATTTAACAAATCAAACTCCAGGGTATAAAGTATGATTGACTCAACCAAACCAATAATTACCTCAGTGTCGAATGTGGCACCCTGAAACTCCTCATATAGAAACCCCAGCTGTCCTTTTCCCTCAACAAAAAAGTGCTCTTCCTTATTCACGAAGATCCGTGCTATCATATAGCCCAAATCATTCACCCTGCTGTACTTTAACGAATCGGCCAGGAAATTATAGACAGAGATGGTGCCACAGTACCTTCTAAAATCATCCTCTGTACAGTATGCCGATTTAGAAACCCCATGCTCGGGGTCCAGCTTAAATACATTGGTATGCATATAGAAAATGAGCACATCACCCGCGATTTTTAACTCTGCTTCAAAATCTCCGCGCTCTAAGTACTCCACACCTACACGCCCATCCTTGTCGCCAATCTTCTCCTGAAGGGTCTCAGCCAGGTCTTTCAGAGAAGACTTAAATTCCTGGAAGACTTTGAGTGTATTGTCGTACACATCTTGCTTCATGGAGGACTTGCCTTCCAGCGTTTTTACAATAATATCCCGTTTGCTCGGCTCTGACATATCAGTAAGACTTTGCGAAAACCACCTTGAACTCAGATGGGTTTCCAGTATAGATACATTTCCCAGGGCCTGAGCGATCTGTCATCGGTATCAACCTTATCGTGGCTTTCGTCTCAGTCTTAATCTTCAACTCCGTCTCGGCCTCACCATCCCAATGCGCTAGAACGAAGCCTCCCTTTCCTGAGATCACTTCTTTGAACTCGTCATAGGTGTCCACTTCAACAGTATTATCATCCCTGAATTTTAATGCACGATCATACAGATTCTTCTGAATCTCATCCAATAGATTGGCTATTACGGCTCCCACCCCTTCCATCTGCTGAGTAGACTTTTCCTTTGTATCTCTTCTCGCTATTTCCACTGTGCCATTCTCCAAATCACGCGGGCCGATCGCCACCCTCACAGGTACGCCCTTGAATTCATACTCGGCAAATTTCCATCCAGGCTTTTGCGTATCCCGGTTATCATACTTAACAGATACCCCTCTATCCTCAAGATCCTTCTTTAACTTTTCTGCTTCAATAGTAATGGCATCTAGCTCTTCGTCACTCTTATAGATAGGAATGATCACCACTTGTATGGGTGCAAGCTTGGGAGGTAGAACCAATCCGTCATCATCAGAGTGCGCCATGATCAGCGCCCCAATAAGGCGTGTAGACACGCCCCACGACGTCGCCCATACATGAGAAAGGGATCCATCCTTATCAGTGAACTTCACATCGAAGGCTTTTGCAAAATTCTGACCTAGAAAATGTGAAGTGCCGGCCTGAAGCGACTTGCCATCCTGCATCAGGGCCTCAATACAATAGGTCTCCTCCGCCCCGGCAAAGCGCTCGTTGGCAGTTTTTATCCCCTTCAAAACAGGTACAGCCATGAAATTCTCAGCAAAATCAGCATAAACACTCAACATTCTCTCCGTCTCTTCTTCCGCCTCTTCCCTGGTAGCATGGGCCGTATGCCCCTCTTGCCATAAGAATTCCGTGGTTCTTAGAAATAAACGAGTTCTCATCTCCCACCGCACAACATTCGCCCATTGATTGATCAGCAGAGGCAGATCACGATAAGAATTGATCCACTTCTTATAGCTGTTCCAGATGATGGTCTCGGAAGTAGGGCGGATAATCAGCTCTTCTTCCAATTTCGCAGTTTCATCAACCATCACTCCACCTTTCGGGTCACTTTTCAACCTGTAATGGGTAACAACGGCACATTCTTTGGCAAAGCCTTCTACATGATCTGCTTCTTTACTCAGAAACGACTTGGGAATAAGCAATGGGAAATAGGCATTCTGGTGCCCGGTATCCTTGAACATCTTGTCCAAAGCCCCCTGCATTTTCTCCCAAATAGCATAGCCATAGGGCTTAATTACCATACAGCCACGCACGGCAGAATTCTCAGCAAGATCGGCCTTAATTACAATGTCATTATACCATTGCGGAAAGTCGTCTTTTCTAGTGGTAAAATCTCTGGCCATAACTTTTTGGCATGGTGCTTGTATAGGTTAAATCGAAGCTATAAAAAACAAGGCTTTATCAGAACCAACATTTTATCAGCGAACAAATTTAGCAAATAAACCAATTACCAAACCATTAGGAGGACCAAGTCATGAAAACAAAAACTAAAATCACGACAGCGATAATGATGCTCATGAGCCTGGGCGTTTTAGCACAGTCTGGCAACACCGACGATGTTTATTATTCCCCGCAGGATGACCCATATTACATCAACGAAGATGACGATACTGTACCAGTGTCGGACGATGAATACAGAACGATATATGATTCCCCGGGTGGTTCAAATGAAAGATCGGCTCCTGACTACTCAACAACGGAGCACTATGTTGATGAGGATGGTACCAACTATACCACCAACAACTACTACTACGATGATGATTTCGTGTATGACGATTATTATGACTATTCATATACGGCAAGAATCAGAAGATTCCACCGCCCTGTATATTCCTATGGCTACTATGATCCATACTACACCAACTCATACTGGTATTCATACAATCCTTATGACTATGGTACCAGTCTATATGTGAGCTACCCCTGGTGGGGATCTGGTGTGAGCTGGTGGTTAGGCCTGGGATGGTTGGGCTTTGGCTGGGGCTGGGGAAATTATGGATATGGACACCACCACCACTATGGTAACTACGGCTATGGACATCATGGTTACGGTTACAGCTCATGGTATGGCTATGGTTATGGCTACGGATACGGTTATGGCGCTAACTACGGTTACATGGGCTACGGAAGCTCTTACTGGGCCGGATACCAGGATGGATACTATGATGGAGTAAACGGTTACTATAATGGATACAACAATGGCTATTACAATAGCTATGATGGCAATAGCTACTACTATGGACCTCGCAATTCGGTGTCATCCAATGGTGCGACTGCTTCCAGCAATAACGCAAGCGTAGCTGGTGCGTACCAGGCTCAATACACGCCTACCACCAACTGGTATGCTGGTGTTGACGCTCCATCTGGTGTATCTAGTCTATCTTCAAGTTCAATTAAAGCTATCAATGCTTCTAATGGAACTGGAATGGGACAGGTTAAGAAAGCCGATGACGCTACTGCGCCTGTAAAGACAAACACTTCCACTCCTATAAAAGGCGGAATCAAGTCTTCACCTGGTGACTTTTCTACACGGCCAAAGACTGTAAAGTCTGAGCCTGTAAAAGTTTCAGCATCTGGAGTTGATCGTGTAAAGAGTGGAACATCTACCGGATCTATTTCCAAGCCAAAGGCCTACAGTTATGCTGGTCCTGGCAAAGGCAGCAGCAGGCCTGTAAGCGGAAAGTCCACGCAGGTGAAGAAGTACGAGTACCAAAAGCCAAAGACGTATACTAAGCCAAGCAATACGCGTCCTGGGGCCAGTACTGCTCCCAGCTCTAGCAGGCCTAAAACGTCTCAGCCTACATACTCTAAGCCTAAGCAGAGTACAAGGCCATCTTATCAGAGCCCCAGTACAACACGGCCAGGTACTTCAACGCCTAAGCAGAGTGCGCCAAAGAATACTACACCGAGAACCAAAGCACCTTCTTATAGCAGGCCAAAAACTGCGCCTGCAGGCCGTAGCACCAAGCCTGCCAGGACTTATACAAAGCCAAGTTCTGCTCCAACAAGAAGGTCAGGTGGCACTACCAGCAGATCAGGCTCAAAAGGTTCAGACCATTCATCAACCCGAAGCACTTCCCGGCCCAGCAGCAGGGCGAGTGCTCCGAGCCGGTCAAGCAGCAGGGCGAGTGCTCCGAGCAGGTCAAGCAGCAGGGCGAGTGCTCCGAGCCGGTCAAGCAGCAGGGCGAGTACCCCGAGCCGGTCAAGCAGCAGGGCCAGTGCTCCCAGATCGAGTTCTCCCAGCAGATCCAGTGGATCGCGAGGTGGAAGTTCCAGAGGTAGTTCAAGACGTTAATTGATAACACATAATAAACTGCCCAATAAGATGTCATTCAGAACAACAGTAATCACCCTTCTAATTGCTACCAGTCTCAGTGCTACAGCACAAAATG
>DTRI01000308.1:8329-8622 GCA_012966015.1 Flavobacteriales bacterium
TCCCAGGTTACATTTGGAGGCACCGCCAGATTTAACAGTCTTGGTGGTGCTTTTGGTGCTTTGGGAGGAGATCTCTCGGTATCCAGCGTTAATCCTGCGGGATTATCTATTTACAGGGCATCTGAATTCTCTTTTACTCCTGCAGTTTATACTCAAGACACAAGGTCAACCCACTATGGCAATACCGCTGAAGATGGGAAGATCAACATGAATTTTGGCAATATTGGTGTGGTTTTCACCGATATGAAAGGCGGGGGATTTTCTGACTGGGAAGGAACATCTTTCGCGATCAC
>DTRI01000309.1 GCA_012966015.1 Flavobacteriales bacterium
TGTCCTTGTTTACTGGCTGTGTCTGTGTCTGCTACAATGGTTCCTTTTGTATCCCAAGATCCAGAAGTCCATGTGTTATACTTTAGATCAGAAAAATCATCACCTGCACCACCACAACTTCCTGCAACTGTATCACATTCAAACCAAGACAAAACACCTTACCCGGCACAAGTATTGATAGTTGTACCAAAAAAAAATGTGGCTAGGGCAGTAGATCGAAATTTGATCAAAAGAAGACTTAGGGAAGCTTATAGGAAAAACAAAGAATTGCTCTATGATTTTTTGTCAAAAGATGGAAAACAATATGCGCTGGCCATTGTATTTACTGGTACGGCACCTGTTTCATACGAAGAATTAGAGGGCAAAATAATCTTATCTTTGCAACGTTTGGTTAAGGAAAATGAAGAAGGTTTTAAGTAGTGCTGTAATACTGTTGATAAAGGTCTATCAGAAGATTTTGTCACCCATGTTTGTTTCCGTTTGTCGCTACACACCCACTTGTTCCCAATACGGCATTGAAGCTATAAGGAAGCACGGACCCTTTAAAGGAGTATATCTTTTGGTTAAAAGAATAGTCTCATGCCATCCCTGGGGAAAGCATGGATATGATCCGGTACCCTAACAAACAATACTGAAAAGTGATAAAAACGGCAAGGAATAAAATTAATAAGAACCTAAGAGTGGTTGTAAGCATTGTGCTAATAGCCTTAGGCTCCTTTGGGTTCTTAAGTTTTGTCGATAATGACTTTGAGTTTGGAAAGAACCTGGACATTTTCGCATCGCTGTTTCGCGAACTAACTATCTACTATGTAGATGAAACAGATCCCGGTCAGCTCATTGAGTCAGGAATTGACGGGATGTTAGAGTCTCTTGACCCTTACACTACATTTATTCCAGAATCAGAAATGGAAGACCACAGGTTTGCAATTACAGGGCAATATGGAGGCATTGGTTCGCTGATACGAAAAAGAGGAAACCAAGTACTTGTGGCCGAGCCTTATGAAGGATTTCCTGCAGAAAAGGCAGGATTGCGGGCAGGTGACATTATTCTGAAGGTAGATGGCAAGGAAATCAATGGTAAGAATACAAGTGAGGTGAGCAAAGTACTCAAAGGGCAACCAGGCACTGTTGTAAAATTGTTGATTAAGAGGGAAGGAAGAGAGAAGCCTTTTGAAGCAGTAATTACCCGTGAAGAAATAAAAATCAAAAGCGTTCCACACTACGGCATACTCGAAGATGGAATTGGTTATATCAAGCTCAATAATTTTACCAGCAAGGCCCTGGTGGAGGTTAAGGCGGCATTGAACAAGCTTAGAGATGAGCATGAGCTGAATGGACTCATATTTGATTTGAGGGGAAATCCTGGAGGGCTTCTCAGGGAGTCCGTAAATATTGTAAACCTCTTCGTTGAGAAAGGTGAAGAAATAGTGAGTACGCGCGGTAAGCTGCAAAGCCTGGCCAAAGTACACCGGGCAATCAATGCACCGGTCGACACGCAAGTACCCCTGGTTGTACTCGTAAATAGAAACTCTGCTTCAGCCTCTGAAATTGTTTCTGGTGCGATACAGGATTTGGATAGGGGCGTGATAGTTGGTCAAAAAACTTTTGGTAAGGGATTGGTGCAGCAAACGGTAAAGCTAACCTACAACACACAGCTTAAAGTGACAACGGCTAAATATTATATTCCTAGCGGGAGATGCATTCAGGCGTTGGATTATACCAATAGAAATAGTGATGGCAGCGTAGGGAAGATTCCTGATTCACTGATGACCGAATTCAAGACAAAAAATGGCAGATCCGTATTTGATGGAGGGGGAATTGAGCCAGGTGTAAAAACTGAAAGACCAAAACGAAGTAATATCGCCGCACGATTACTGTCCAGGATGTTAATATTTGACTATGCCAACAAGTATCGGAGAGAGCACGATACGATATCCAGTGCCAGGGATTTCAAATTAAAGGATGAAGACTATGAGGATTTTGTGTCATTTCTAAAAGACAAAGAGTATGACTATGCAACTGGGAGCGAAAGAAAGCTGAAGGAACTAAAAGAAATAGCTGAGAAGGAAAAGTATTTTGAGGATGCTAAGGGCGAGTATGAAGCGCTGGAGAAAAAACTGACGCACAGCAATGAAGAAGATTTGATAAAATTCAAAGATGAGATTGTCCGATTACTGGAAGGAGAAATAGCTGTTCGTTATTATTTCCAGCAGGGGCGGATTGAAGCTGCACTTATGGATGACATTGAAGTACTCAAAGGGCTGGAAGTCCTCAAGGATGAGGCGTGGTATGCTTCAATATTGGAAGGCACCTATGAGTCAAAAGCGCTGGAGAAAGAAAAAGAATAAGTAAGTAGCAGGCTCCACACTATTTCCCGATTACCATCGTTTTTCTTATTGCAACCCTCGCTAAAGGGTAATCACGCAGCGTTGTACCACAATGAACAGTAGATTTAGCAATATCCACCAACAGGTTTATATGTTGGGATTGGCAGCATTGGTAATAGGCTTACCGCTATCACACATCCTGATGTCTACCTCACAAATGCTGTTAGGAGCCAATTGGTTTATCGAAGGAAATTATAGAGAAAAATTACAGAGGCTCTGGAACAACAAACCGGCGCTTGTAGTATGCTCAATATTTCTGCTTCATCTATTGGGTATGACTTATACATCTGATTGGGCATATGGCCTGAACGACCTTCGAATTAAAGCTCCATTGTTTATCCTTCCTTTCATTATTTCAACTACTCAGGCATTGTCGAGAAAACAGACATCTTTCATATTGGAAGTTTTTATAACCAGTGTTTTGCTCGGAACGGCGATTAGTATGTCAGAATTAGTGGGAGCAAACAATTGGATCAGAGGCTATTTTGGTTATCCTGAGCAACAGCTGCTTGATATTAGGGATATATCGCTGTTTATTTCCCATATAAGATTCAGCCTGCTCATTTGTTTGGCAATCCTTATCCTATGTTATAAAGCACTCATATCACGAGAATATAGAACCTCCTTCCAGCGTATTATTTGCGCTGTTCTGATAATGTGGATGGCAGCATTCCTGATAATATTTGAGTCTGTTACGGGCCTAACTATATTGCTTGTCACCTCATTATTTCTGCTGGCTCGTGCGGCGTGGAATCACAAAAACAGTAAACAGCGGCTGATTTCCATCGCTATTATTATTTCCATTCCTCTTCTGGTTGGTGGGTATTTATATCATCAGGTTCGCAGTTTCTATCACGTAAAGCCAGTTGCGATCGAGGAGCTCGAGGAGCTTACGATACATGGAAACAGATATACCCACGACTTTGAGAATGTGCAAACAGAAAATGGATATTATTGCTGGATCTACGTGTGCACCGAAGAACTTTCAAAGGCCTGGGAACTTCGCAGTGATATCATGTACCTGGGCCATGACAAAATGGATCAGTATTTGGAATACACGCTGATCCGTTACCTTACTTCTAAAGGATTTAGAAAGGATGAAGAGGGGCTCAACAAGCTAACCAATGCAGAGATAATAGACATAGAAAATGGTTGCGCCAACGCGCTTCAGGCCAGCAAGTCGAGTATATCTTCCAGGATTTATGGAATCATTTGGGAGCTCAACGATTTCATGAAAGGAGGGAGTGCAGGGGGGCACTCCCTTACCCAGCGCCTCGAATATTGGAAAACCTCAGTAACTGTTATGCAGCAACATTTTCTTGTGGGCGTGGGCACCGGTGATATCAGGCATGAAGTACTGCAAGCTTATGAAATAAATAATTCTGGATTACAGGAGAAGTACAGGAAAAGACCTCACAATCAATATCTGTCAATTGGTATTTCTTTTGGAATCATTGGATTAATTTGGTTTCTTTTCTCCATGATATTTCCCATCTTGAAGCGAATGAGCACTTCAGATTTTCTGTATCTGGCGTTTCTGGCTGTTGCCATGATTTCTATGCTGACAGAAGACACCCTGGAAACGCAGGCTGGCGCTACTTTTTTCGCGTTCTTCAATGCCTTTCTGCTATTTGGCAGAAGCGATACTCAATAAGTATTCTGTTACTACATCAGGAGAGATGCCAATCATGCAGGCGCAGGAATCCATTTTCCTGCAATCTTCACACGCATCTTCAGATACAAAAAACGTTGCATTTTTTCCTATCGGAGCCCACCTTCCCGGGTGTATTGGCCGCATTGGAGAGTAAATACCCATGGCATATTTGCCCAGGGCCGAGGAGATGTGTAGAGGGCCCGTGCTGGCTGCAACTAAACCATCAGCTAGATTTATGAATGAGATTAGCTCGGCAAGGCTCAATTTGCCGGTTAGATCGGTAATGTAATTGTGTTGATCCATGAGCCCTTTTAGCATTTCTCCCTCCTCAGCTGTTCCAGTAACAAATATTTTGAATTTATCAACCGACAGCGTTTCTATCAGTTTGGAATAGTTTTCCAGTCCCCATTCCCTGGCACTGCCTTTTGATTTGGGATGCAAGATCAGGTTGAATCGACTTGAATCTATTAATTCCCGGATGTATGATGTTTCAATCTCCGGTTCTTTAAGATTATACAAGTCGGATATAGAATCTTTTTCAAGATCAGTCTCAATGCCAAGTGGCTTGAGCAGCTTGATGTTCAATTGAGCCTCGTGAAGATCAGAGTTTTTCCTTCCGAGATTGATAAGCTTGTTGCAAGTGGTCAGGTGATACAAGCGGTGTGACGTGCCCACTCTCAGTGGAATCGATGCCTCCTTGGCTAGCTCTGCGATTTCTTTTACAGGGAAAACATGAATAATAACATCAGCTTCTACACTACGTATCGCTTCTCCCTGCTCTTTAGGCTCGAGCTCCACCACCGAATCCCAGTCGATAAATTTATCTACGCTCCTACATTGCTCTACAATAGGCTGCGTATACTTACGTCCTAAAAAGCTAACCTGGCAATCTGGGTACTTTGCCTTGATCGAGGCCGCCATTGGCAGCGTCAATACCACATCACCAATGCTGTCGGTTCTGCTAATTATAATGTTTCTATAAGTGCTTCTATCTGTTCGCATTCACAATCATGTGTATACTTGTTTTCCACTTCACGTATTGCTCTGCCTGCTCTTTCCTTCATGTTATCAGGGTCGTCAAATAGCTGAATAACTTTGTTGACAAACTCGGGCTCATCTTCAGGGCTGAAAAGCGTTCCAAGCTCACCGTTTTTTAGTATTTCTGGCGTTCCCCCCGTATTCGTAGCAATAACCGGGATTCCCATGGCCATGGCCTCCAGCGTGACCATCCCATAGGTCTCTCCTTCAGATGGAAGAACGAAAAGGTCTATCGCCCTGAAAAACACGCCCACCTCATCCATAAATGGCCTGAAATGCACTTTTTCTACCAAGTTGAGGTCATTTGCCAACTTCTTAACGTAATCCTCATATTCACTGCCCTCATTTTTGGTTGACTCACCTACTATTAGCAGCTCAATTTTCGTGTTTGCCTTGGCGATTTCAGCAAATGCGCCAACCACAAAATCTTGTCGTTTGCCCGGCCCAAAACGGCCGAGCACACCAAGGATCAATGAATTTTGATTCAGATTCAACTCATTGCGTGCCATTTCTTTACTGTGGTCTGTTCTGACCTTTTTCAATTCCAGTCCAAGTGGAATTACATGGATCTTTTCTTTATCAAATCTGGTTCTTTCCACAACCTGATCAGCGAGCCACTTTAAGGGTGATAGCCACGCATCAATCTTAGAATAGGTAAGGGTGTGCATGAAATCCTTCTTGTTAACTCCAATTTGCATCTGCTGCTGGTATATCATGTTCAGGTCTTTGAACCAGAACATCTTCATGAGTGAAATCATACTGATGTCCCTTTTATCACTTACAATTATAGTGCTGACGTTATCGGCGATTAATTGATTACTCAACCATGATGCACCTGTCAAATCGAAATACTTCCAGTTCTTTTTGATGAACACAATGTTCAAATCATTTTCCTGACCGCGTAACGCCATTGGAGAGCCATCCAGGCAGTATAAAATTGAGTTCCAACCTCTGTCGCGCATCCAGCCCGCCAACCTAACAACGTTAATTTCCAGTCCGCCGTAGCTGGTTGAGCTGCAAATGAATCCGATATTTCTATTTTGTGTCAATTTCTAACAATATTATCTGCAAATATTAGCTCAAGTGCAAATTAAACTAATTATCTCTATTTATATTAATTTAGCTCACGCAACCGTTAGTCTGGCGAAAAACATTCATTTGTGCACAAGCTCACCGCCATTATTCCCTGTAAAAATGAAGAGGATAACATTGAAAATGTTATCAAATCGGTCGATTTTGCCGATGAAGTCATGGTGGTCGACTCTTTCAGCACGGACAAAACTGTGGAGCTGGCAAGGAAGCACACCGATTTTATTCTTGAGCGTGAATATAGCTACCCTGCGGATCAGAAAAACTGGGCGATTCCTCAGGCGAACAACGAATGGATACTCCTGTTGGATGCAGATGAAAGGGCTACTGATGGATTAAAAGAGGAGGTTCAGGAACTTTTAAGGAGCAATCCGCAAAAGGATGCATATTGGATACGCCGGGAAAATTATTTCATGGGAAAAAAATTGCATTTTGGCGGTACACAGAGCGACAGGGTAATCAGGCTCTTTAAACGTGATAGTTGCAGATATGAGGACAAGAAGCTGCATGAGGAGATTATTACAGCTGGTGATGTAGGGATTCTAAAGAATAAGCTGGTGCACTACTCCTATAAAAGCCTGGAGCATTATCTGGATAAAATAACCCGCTACACGGTATATGGCGCCAAAGATTTTGACAGTAAAACTGGTACCATTACCCCATATCATTATGTAATTAAACCGGCTTTCAAGTTTGTTTCATTTTATGTGTTTAAATTGGGATTCCTGGATGGCTTTGTCGGGTTTGTTGTGGCGGCATTGGCGTCGTATTCAGTTTTGCTTAGGTATGTAAAGCTGGCAGAAATCAGAAGGGGAAAGAATAAATAAATAGATAGATAGGATGACAAAGGAAATACTAAATGGCATCAAGGAAGGTGATACCAAAGCGCTTTCACGCTGTATTTCCCTGGTTGAAAATGAATCCAATGGATCTTCGGAAATACTGGAGTCGTTAAACAATTCGACACAAACACCTGTTATTGGTATTACAGGCCCTCCGGGAGCTGGAAAGAGCACCCTGATCAATTCCCTGTTAGATAAGCTGGTAAATGCCGGGAAGAAGGTGGGTATCATTTGTATCGATCCCACGTCTCCATTCAACTTTGGCTCCTTGCTGGCCGATAGGTTGCGAATGGGTAATCACTTTAATGATGAGCGTGTCTTTATACGCTCATTGGCAACGCGCGGTTCACTGGGAGGGCTCTCAGCAAAGACGATTGAGGTAACAGATGTAATGTGCGCATTCGGTTTCGACTATGTTTTGGTAGAAACAGTAGGGGTGGGCCAGTCAGAAGTAGAGATTGCCGGATTGGCGGATACAACTGTATTGGTATTGGTGCCTGAATCCGGTGACGATATACAGAATATCAAGTCTGGCATCATGGAAATAGCCGATATTTTTGTGGTCAATAAGGCAGACCGGGTAGGGGCAGATAGCTTTGCTAATAATTTAGAGAGTTTTTTACACACAAAAGTTGTAACTACCTGGAAGCCACCGGTAGTGAGAAGCGTGGCAACCAGCGGTGAAGGTGCTGAAAAATTGATAACACACATCGACGAGCACATAAAACTCGAAGATAACGACAGGAAACATATCCTAATGGCTGAAAAGGCCTACCACCTGATACAAAACCAGCGCATGGCCGATGTTGATAAGAGTGAGCTCCAGCGTGAAGTGGCGCAAGTGCTGAAAGGCGATTCATTCAATCTATACTCTTTTGTGAAGAATAAGGTGAATAAGTAAAAATGCACTCTTCGTAAGATTGGTCTAAATATGCGGTTTGGTGTGTATATAGTGCCTATTTTTGCAGGAAATTGGAATAATGGCACAGAAAGTAAAGTTTATCAACGTAGAGAAGACAGATTTCTTTAGCACGGTCAGAAATCGAGTTGATCAGTACTTTGAGGATGAAGGCATATCAAGGCATGCCAATACTGCAATGGTAGTAAAGACTATCGGGATGCTTTCCATGTGGTTTGTACCCTACGCATTGATTCTTACAAATGCATTTTCTCCATGGGCAATGTTAGGCCTTGCAGCGATAATGGGTTTCGGAGCTGCGGGTATAGGCTTGTCTATTATGCATGATGCCAATCACGGGGGTTATTCTGCAAATGGAAAAGTAAACGATGCATTGGGTTATTGCCTGAACCTGATTGGTGGAAGCGCATTTACCTGGAAAATACAGCATAATATCTTGCACCACACCTTTACCAATATCTATAATCACGATGAGGACCTCGATCCTTCAGGTACCATGCGGTTTACGCCTAGCGCAGACCACAAGCCCATATTTAAGTATCAGCATCTTTACGCTACGCTATTGTATGGTGCAATGACCTTATTTTGGGTTCTTCATAAAGACTTTGTACAGCTTAAACGTTACGATACAAAAAACCTGATTAAAGGAAGCCGGGGA
>DTRI01000310.1 GCA_012966015.1 Flavobacteriales bacterium
TGAGTTTTGTTGGCCTTCTGCTTTTAACCAAATATGGTATTGGTGAAATCATTGAAACACCTCCAATTCCTGGCGGTGTAAGCCACAAAATCAAACCGAGCATCATCAACTACGAGGTTACCTGCCATATAGGGAATAGATCATTTAAAGCTTACAATACCCAAGAAATATCTCAAACCCAAATCGATGGTGAAAATGCCTGGCACGTCTCTAAGAAGTTGGAGGGCAGTTGAGGACAAGTTTTACATATGTGATCTCGATCTGACAACGCTCTTACCATTACAATGTGAAATAGCAACCACATCCAAGATAGGCAACGCTTAAATATGAAGAGAACAAAATCCATGGTACTATTACGGACAGAGAAGGTGAAGTTCCTCTGGATCTTAAACTGGATAGGCCGGTGCTGGCTGATGATGTGGCTCTTGGTCTGTTTGTTGCAAACTTACCGCTTACATCTGAATATGAAGCAAAATTGCGAGTGTTTGACATACAACTGAAAGAGGTCAAACAAGTCTCTCTTAAAGTCGTTGGATCCGAGAGTATAGAGATAGGATCAGACGCGATTGAAACGTTCAAAGTAGAGTTGAGATCACTGACAAACGACGAAGATATAAATATATACCATATTTCTAAAGACGAAGCAAAAAGGGTTATCTCCAGAAAATACGTTTACCTCCTATCAAGTGGAACCCGAATACCTGTCACGCAGAAAATGACCTACAAAAGTATTGACGATTACTGGGAGGAGAATGCCACTCAATAAGTCTGGGGCAATTGCACGGATTGAGCATCTGTTTGAACATGGGCACTCTAGTATAGTAAATCCCTCTGATCCCTTCCTTCTTCCCGGAGTCCAAACGAGGTTTCCCCTCATTAAAGAAATTTCTGAAAAACCCTGGTTTTTATTCATCAATTGGCATAAATTCCTGTAATCGACTGTGGTATACTATCAGACATAGTCAGCCAAGATTTGAATTGCGTCGTCGGTCATGGCCTTGAGGTTCAACATTAAGATCAAGAAAAACGCAACTGTAAAAGGGAATTGGTGTTATGGTCAACAAACGAGATGATGCGTCGCTTTCAGAGGAAAAAGACTCCTTATTATTTGATGATGAGTTGGTGTTTGCTGACGAGGATGATGAATTAACCTTTGCTGATGAAGCGGATCAAGCACAAGATGCTGAATATTCCAGAGTGCCACCTTGGAAAGTATTGATAGTTGATGATGAGGAAGAAGTTCATAGCGTCACCAAACTGGCACTAAACGATTTTGAATTTGAAGGTCGAAAACTGGACTTCATGAGTGCCTTCTCGAGTATTGAAGCCAAGAAGTGCGTGGAAGAAAATGGTGATATCGCCTTAATTTTATTGGACGTGGTGATGGAGACAGACGATGCCGGGCTGAAATTTGTAGAGAATCTTCGGCAGGGAGAACAAGCCAATTCCATGATACGCATTGTATTACGTACGGGGCAACCCGGCTATGCTCCTGAAGAGTCTGTTATCATGGATTATGACATTAACGATTACAAAGCTAAAACCGAACTGACAACTCAAAAACTCTTTACAACCGTGGTAGCAGCGTTGCGATCTTACCGCGACCTGCAAAAACTGGAGGAGCAGCGTCAGGAAATTGAGGATATCGCCGTGGCCGCGGCACGCTTTGTACCCGCAGATATTCTCCGATTTCTGCAAAAGGAGAGTATCGTTGACGTCGGTCTTGGAGATCAAACCCAGTGTGAAATGACAGTGCTTTTTTCCGATGTACGGAATTTCACTTTGCTATCTGAAAATATGACGCCTTACGAGAGCTTTAATTTTATTAATGAGTTGTTGAACAAATTCGGTCCTATTGTACGTCAGCATCACGGTTTCATAGATAAATATATCGGAGATTCAGTTATGGCGCTCTTTCCTAATGAAGCCAATCACGCTGTTAAAGCTGGGATAGAAATGCAAAATGAATTGAAAGAGATTAATGCTGCCCGCCATGAAATGAATCAGCCGCTGGTGAAGATTGGCGTTGGCATTCATACTGGAAAGTTAATTCTGGGCATGATAGGAGAAAAGGAACGATTGGAAGGAACTGTCATCTCAGATGTGGTGAATACAGCCGCCCGCATGGAAGGATTAACCAAACGGTATAAGTCTCCCATGCTAATTAGTGAACAGACACTGGAAGAACTTGGTCAGCCAATAGAATATAATTATCGATTCATGGAACATGTGAAAGTTAAAGGTAAAACACAGTCAACCAGTGTATATGAAATCTATGATTCTGAACCACAAGAGGTTATTAAACTTAAGAATACCACATTGGAATTGGC
>DTRI01000311.1 GCA_012966015.1 Flavobacteriales bacterium
AAGAAAAAAGAAGACACCAGAAAAATGGCGGAAGCCAATAGGGCCACTAATCACAGCTCCCGTAGATTTTACGGTCTTGACTATTTTCTCAGCCGACTTGTCAACCAAGTTGAAGTCGTAGGACTTAAGCTTTATTCTGATTTTTTGTGTCATAAAGATTTAATTATGCAGGTTCCGCAGTTCCTTTAACTTTTGCAATAATTTCTTCGGCAATATTCTTGGGAACCTCGTGGTAATGAGAAAATTCCATGGTTGATGAGGCTCGGCCAGATGTTATCGTTCTCAAAGCGGTAACATATCCGAACATCTCAGACAGTGGAACAATCGCCTTGATTACCTGATTACCTCCCTTAGCGTCCATTCCTTCCATTTGCCCTCTTCTTTTATTAATATCTCCAACCACATCTCCCATATTCTCCTCAGGAGTAACAACTTCCAGCTTCATTATTGGCTCCAGCAAAATGGGCTGAGCCTTTGGAAGGGCGTGTCTGTATGCAGTTTTGGCGCAGATCTCAAATGACAGTGTATCAGAGTCAACATCGTGATAAGAACCATCATTTAATGTGATTTTCATGCTATCCATAGGATAACCAGCAAGCACTCCATTTACCATGGATTGTTTGAATCCTTTCTCTACAGCCGGAATGAAATCGCGGGGAATATTACCTCCCTTTACTTTATTAATGAACTCAAGACCTGGCTTATCTTCATCAGCCGGCTCCACCACAAATTCAATATCCGCGAACTTACCTCTACCACCAGATTGCTTTTTATATATTTCTCGGTGCTCTACAGTTCCAAGAATTGCTTCTTTATATGCAACTTGTGGAGGGCCCTGGTTACACTCAACTTTAAACTCTCTCTTCATTCGCTCAATGAGAATTTCAAGATGAAGCTCACCCATTCCACTTATAATCGTTTGTCCTGAGTCCTGATCTGTCTTTACAGAGAATGTAGGATCCTCTTCTGACAACTTATTCAAAGCAACCCCGAGCTTGTCTATATCCTCTTGTGTTTTAGGCTCAATAGCCACTCCAATTACAGGATCGGGGAACGTCATGGATTCAAGGGTAATTGGATGCTTCTCATCACACAATGTGTCCCCAGTTCTAATATCTTTAAACCCAACAGCGGCACCAATGTCTCCAGCTTCAATTCTCTTAATAGAGTTTTGTTTGTTGGAATGCATTTGAAAAATTCGTGAAATCCTTTCTTTCTTACCAGTTCGTACGTTCAGCACATAAGATCCAGCATCAATTGCTCCTGAGTACACTCTGAAGAATGCTAACCTTCCAACAAATGGGTCGGTAGCAATCTTAAAAGCCAATGCGGCCATCTTCTCAGAGGGATCTGGCTTTCTTTCCTCTTCCTCGTCTGTTTTAGGGTTTATTCCTTTAATAGAATCAATTTCTACAGGACTAGGTAAATATGTGCAAACCGCATCAAGCATTGTTTGTACACCTTTGTTCTTGAAAGCTGATCCGCACAACAAGGGTACTATTGACATGTCTATCGTCGCCTTACGAACGGCTTCCATGAGTTCTGCTTCTGTGATCGAATCTGGATCATCAAAGAACTTCTCCAACAACACATCATCGTATTCCGCCACTGCTTCGACAAGTTTTTCCCTCCACTCAGCAACAGTTGCTACTAAATCCTCAGGGATTGGAACTTCCGTAAAGGTCATTCCTTGAGATTCTTCATCCCATTCCAGTGCTTTGTTAGTAATCAAATCAACTACTCCTTTAAAATCATCTTCTGCTCCAATCGGAACTTGTAGAGGAACAGGCTTGGCGCCTAGCCTATCTTCAATTTGCGTTACAACGCTGAAAAAGTCAGCGCCTGCACGGTCCATTTTGTTGACAAACCCCAGCCTTGGCACGCGATATTTATCCGCTTGCCTCCATACAGTTTCCGATTGGGGTTCGACACCGCCAACAGCACAGAAAAGCGCTACAGCACCGTCAAGTACCCGCAGCGACCGTTCGACCTCAACAGTAAAGTCAACGTGACCAGGTGTATCAATAATATTTATTTTGTATTTATCGTCATTGTAATCCCAATATGTGGTGGTGGCCGCAGAGGTAATGGTTATACCTCTTTCCTGCTCTTGATCCATCCAATCCATAACGGCAGCACCATCATGAACCTCACCAATTTTGTGGGTAATTCCGGTATAGTATAGAATTCGCTCAGTAGTTGTCGTTTTACCGGCATCAATATGAGCCATAATACCAATATTCCGTGTCAATTTTAAATTTGCCATCGCCTTCTTAAATCCTTCTTAAAACCTAAAGTGTGAGAAGGCCCTATTGGCTTCCGCT
>DTRI01000312.1 GCA_012966015.1 Flavobacteriales bacterium
CTGTGCCAGGGAGGACTTTTCTGGTTACCACAATTTTGCAAAGACTTATGCAAAGCATAGAATCAATGCCAGAAAAGTCCTCCCTGGCACAGAAGAACAGATATGAATGTTTCTCCGCATTAAGAACTGCTTCCAGCGATTGTATTGTTGGCGTGCAAATGGGCCCCGGAGGTAATCCTGCATGAATATAAGTATTGTAAGGAGAGTCAATTTCCTTGTGCGCATCCAACACACGTGTAATTGAAAAATCTCCTAATGCGTAAATCAAGGTAGGGTCAGCTTCCAGCCTCATCCCTTTTTTCAATCTATTAAGATAAACGCCAGCTACCGTAGGTTTTTCATCGTTCATGGTTGTTTCTCTCTGAACGATAGATGCCAAAATGGCCACTTCAATTTTGTTAAGTCCTATATCGTTAGCCAATTCTGCCCTGGATTTATTCCAAAATACATCGTACTCCGTTGCCATTCTGTCCATGAATTCCTGTGCTGATGTATTCCAATAAAATTCGTAGGTATTTGGAATCAATAGTGCTTGCCAGGTGAGCAGACTGAAATTGATACTCTTCAAATAGACTGAGTTAAAGAGTAGATTCGCTATTTCGGCGGAATCAGCCTCAATCTGCCTGGACACTTTTCCGGCAAAAACTTCTCTGGAAGTAACACTGCTAAATGTCAGCTGCAGAGGCACCTGACTTCCAGATCGCAATAAATTGATCAAATCATTATTATTCATATTCACCTTCAGCAAATATCTGCCAGGGCGAATACTCTTACGAAGCTTCTTTCTTTCTGCAACCCATTCAAATGAACCTTTATCTAACAAGTAATGGTTTTGCTCCAGAAGCCTGACAATATCTTCATAGGTAGCTCCAGTGGGAATAAAAAAGTAGGCCTCTTCAACCCCGTGTAGGATTAGATTCGGATCGAAAATAACCCTGTATTTCTCAAGGCCCCAATAGCAAATAACCGCTAGCGCTGACAGGAATAATAAAAACAGAGTTTTTTTTAGAAAAGAAGATCTCCCCTTCCTTGTAGTCATCATAGGCTAACTATCAGCTGGAACAAGTGCTCATCCAGCCAACCTTCCTTGGTCTTGATCCAATCCTTTTTCACGCCAATATTCACAAACCCAGCCTTTTCAAAGAGGCTCATGCTCTTCTTATTGTCTTCAGGAATATTGCAATACAGCTGATGAAGAATGAGTGTTTCCTTCGCGTATTCCTTTAGCACCTCCAAAGCTTCCGTGGCCAAACCCTTCTTCCTCTCGGTTTCATCAGCGATAAGAATTCCTACGCCAGCACGCTGATGGCGCATGTCGTAATCGTACAAATCTACACAGCCGATTGCCTTCTCGTTTTCTAACAGGCAAATAACCAGCCGAAGCTGCTTGTCCGAATATATATCACGCTCATAGGTAACAAACTGCTCAATTGATTCACGCGAAAAGGGAACGAGCGTATTGCTCACATTCCAAATAGAAGTATTGTTCTCCCATTTATAGAGAAGGTCTACGTCGCTTAGCTCAAGTGCTCTTAGCTTTAGTGTTTTCCCTGTAAGTATCATTGTGTAATTGCTTCTTTATATTGATTAATACAATTTTCTATATCCGACATATCGTAATTTCTTAGGGTGAATTCACCACAGTAGATCATCCTGCCCATATTTTGCTGATAACACCCTAAAACCAGCTCGTGTTCATATAGTATTGGCAACAAATCAAATATAAATCGAACGTTGGTGACATCTACTCCATAGGCCTTAATACTGAAATCACGAATTGGATACAAACAAGTTGCGATTGATGTATCAACTGTTTTGTATCTGGTAGTCACTGTTTTTAACAGCTTGTGTATCGCCTTGCCATTACCTCCAAACTCTGGATTCTTTAACTTGAAATAGAGGCACTCAATATTCTTTTTACCAATCAATCGCTGCAGTTCTTCAAATTTTACCCCTGCCTTTGGTCCGCTAACGCTTAAAGAATAAACAAGACCTTCATACATGAACGACAGATGCGGAGGAATACGATTAGCGTATAACAATATGATGTAAGTCCCTTCCGCAAAAAATGTATTCGCCCGTGCAGAGGGAATGTTTTGAATATTGCTTACTCTATAGCCTAACATTTACTTCACCTTTATATACAAATGTAGCAGAACCAATTAATTTAATTTCTGAATAATGATCATTTTCATTTTTCTGAAAGGTTACCTCAACCTGCCCTCCTTTAGTATTTATCTTCAAGCTCTCCCCGCCAGGTGGTGCTTTTCCCAGTAAGTCAGTATATATCCCCGCTGCAACCATACCTGTACCGCATGACAACGTTTCTTTTTCCACCCCTCTCTCATAAGTACGCATTTGAACGGCACTTCCATTCATCTGAAGAAAATTCACATTGGTTCCCTCCGCCTTAAATCTATCATTATATCTTATTTCGCGCGCCTTTATCAATATATCAAGTCCCCCAATATCATTATCGAACAACAGGTAATGAGGTGAGCCTGTGTTCATATATCCATAGGCATCTCCTATTTCAATATCCTCTACATCATTCATACCTAACTCTACTTTGTCACCGTGAATAGCTGCCTTGTGCTCTCCATCAGCTGCATCAAAAACCATCTGCTCGCTGACAATGCCAAGATACTCCGCAAAGTGAACAATACACCTGCCTCCATTGCCACACATGGAAGATACATTACCATCACAATTATAATATATCATTCTGAAGTCGCTGCTTTCTGAGTTCTCTAAAAGTATCAAACCATCCGCACCAATGCCGAACCTGCGATCGCATAACTCAGCAATCAGTTTTGTATTCTCCTTTGGGAAGATGTCTTGCCTATTGTCGATAATGACAAAGTCATTCCCAGTACCGTGATATTTGCTAAATGAGATATTCATAGTTATATGTACGTCAAAATTACCACAACGAATACTATCAAATATACTCAAATGTTAATTATTGTTAATCTCCTATCTTGAAGAGCAATTTTGGCATTTTCAAATCGTTAAATATTAATCTTAGGCACAGTTTTTGAACTCCTAATACTGAACATTTAAACCGTATAACATGAAACGATTTATTGGATTATTTTTTGTCGCTGCACTGGCCAGCTTAATGACTATCACTATTTATAAGACATATGAAATAGCACCTTCACCTCCCGTTTCAGCTGTGAATTTAAGCGAGCCTGCCCCAACGGTAAATTACCAATTCGCCAACCTGAATTCGACGCCAGAAAAGTCGATTGACTTTACATCTGCCGCTCAGCGAACAGTAAATACTGTAGTACACGTAAAAACAGTTTACGCTGGTGAAACCTACAAGTATTTTGATCCTTTCTATGAGTTTTTGTGGGGAAAAGGAAAAAGCAAAAAACAATACGAATACAGAGGTCCTGAACGTCATGGCTCCGGATCTGGTGTTATTTTATCCAACGATGGATATATAGTAACCAATCATCATGTAATCCAAGGGGCACGGGAAGTAGAGGTAACGTTAAATGACAGACGTACCTATCGCGCCACCATAGTGGGCACAGATCCCTCAACAGATTTATCCTTGTTGAAAATAGATGCTGACGAGTTACCATTTATTGAATATGGCAATTCTGATCAGGTTAAAATCGGTGAGTGGGCGTTGGCTGTGGGGAACCCTTACAACCTAACATCCACTGTTACAGCAGGTATTGTGAGTGCTAAGGGGCGTAACATTGACATACTAAGAGATAAATTCAAGATTGAATCTTTTATACAAACGGATGCGGCTGTGAACCCGGGTAATAGTGGTGGTGCGTTGGTGAACACTCGCGGTGAATTAATAGGAATCAACTCAGCGATCGCTTCGCCTACCGGATCCTACTCAGGATATTCTTTTGCTATTCCGGTAAACATTGTGATGAAAGTTGTAAATGACCTCAAAGAGTTTGGCAAAGTTCAGCGGGCATTCATAGGTGTTTCGATTCAAAATGTAGATGCAAAATTGGCAGAAGAAAAAGACCTGAACGATATAAGCGGCATTTATATAAATGGACTCTCCATTAACGGTGCGGCAAGAAAGGCGGGAATTAAGGAGGGGGATGTTATTATCAAGGTAGAGTCTAAGCGCGTGAACAATGTTCCGGAGCTACAAGAACAAATCGGAAGGTACAGACCCGGCGATATCGTTAATATTACATTTCGCCGAAACGGACAAGCCATGACTGTTCCAATAGAGCTGAAAAATCAATTCGGCAAGACTGAACTCGTTGCCCAAAAGAGTGCGGAGGTCAGTTCCTTCGGGGCAAAATTCAAGTCCCTCTCAGAAGGCCAAAAAGCTCAGCTAGGCTTGGAGAGCGGTGTTCAAATCACTGAACTTGAGCCTGGTAAACTTAAAAGTGCCGGAATAAGAAAAGGGTTCATCATCACCAAAATAGACAAGAAAAAAATCAACTCAGCTGATGAGCTTACAACCGCTTTGCAAAACAAAAAAGGAGGAATTTTATTGGAAGGAGTTTATCCCAACGGCGCCAAAGCGTACTACGGCTTTGGTATTTAAATGCCCGATAATATTCAGAAAACAGCGCTTTATTGAAAAAATTATTTATTTTCAATCAGGCCTATCTGTTTAAATCAAAAAAGGTTTATTTTCGCGAAACAATCTTGGTTTTCTTACGTATACGTTATTCTTTTTGCATTCACACCAACAAGATTGTAAAGTTATACTGATAAAAGGTCATTTTATAACCCCATTCTCTGATACGAGAGTAATTAAATCTAGAATAGAATATGAGACAGCTGAAGATCACCAAATCAATCACCAATAGGGAAAGCGCATCACTGGACAAGTACTTGCAGGAAATAGGAAGAGAAGATTTAATTACTGCTGAACAGGAAGTAATACTAGCAAAGAAAATTAGAGATGGGGATCAGGACGCTTTGGAAAAGCTGACTCGGGCTAACCTGAGGTTTGTGGTGTCTGTTGCCAAGCAATATCAAAATCAAGGATTGACATTACCTGACTTAATTAATGAAGGCAACCTGGGCCTAATAAAAGCCGGTCAGCGATTTGACGAGACGCGTGGCTTTAAATTCATATCATATGCAGTATGGTGGATTCGGCAGTCTATTCTTCAGGCGTTAGCTGAACAGTCGAGAATCGTACGATTGCCACTTAATCAGGTTGGATCACTCAATAAAATCAACAAAGCATTTTCAAGACTGGAGCAGGCTTATGAAAGAGAGCCGTCTCCTAACGAATTAGCAGAAGAGCTGGATGTAACTGAAGATAAGGTCAGGGACACCATAAAAGTGTCTGGAAGACACGTTTCCATGGATGCACCTTTTGTAACTGGAGAGGAGAACAGTTTGATCGACGTGTTGGAAAATCAGGATTCTCCTAAAGCTGATAAGGCATTACTTTCAGAATCGTTGCAGAAGGAAATTGAACGATCCCTGTCAACGCTCACGGAAAAAGAGCGACACGTAGTTAAGTATTTCTTCGGTATTGGAATGAACCACGGATTGACATTGGAGGAGATCGGTGCAAAATTTGATCTTACACGGGAGAGAGTTCGACAAATAAAGGAAAAGGCGATTCGCAGATTGCGTCATACTTCCCGAAGCAAGTTGTTGAAAGCATATTTAGGATAAGCTCAATCCAATTACATTCCATTCGGATATCGATGAATGATATGTTGTCTCAATGAAAAATCAGGATAATCCAGATTCAAAGAAAGTAGGATTAGGCCAGGAGGCGCAGCACTCAAATGGCTATGAAAGTCAGCTGAGCGAATGGGTAAATCGCGAAAAAGCTTCCGTATTACTCGCAAATCTTGTTGGACAACTTTGGTATGATAAGTCCATTGAAGTTATCATATTTCGCAGACCTCTTGTAGATCGAAGGGCCAGCCAGATCCTTAACTTTCATGAGTACGCGCGCAACGTAGTGGGTAAACCAATTACCATTCACGACAGTTTATTTCTTGCCTCAGAACTTACAAAGCTAGCACTACCACCATCCTGGATAGATATTGGAAGATTAAGTGCTGAATGGATTACTGAGAAAGAAGACTATGAGAATAATGCAACGAATTTCTTAAAGGACAAGCTGAAAGATCTTCTTGCTGTTGATCACGACTACCTAAAGCCAAAGGATGTAGCATTATTTGGTTTTGGACGCGTGGGTAGATTGGTTGCAAGAGAAATTATTGCACAAGCCGGAAAGGGACAGCAGTTGAGACTTAGGGCCATAATTACACGTAGCAATACAGACAAAGACATCATAAAGAGAGCTGAACTTCTCAGGGTTGATTCGGTACATGGATTTTTTCCCGGCACTGTAATAGAGGATTTGGAAAACAAGGCACTCATTGTGAATGGACACACAATTAAGATGCTTGTTGCCGAAAAACCCGGCCAGATTGATCTTGAGGCACATGGAATTAAGGATGCCTTGCTAATTGATAATACAGGAATAGTAAGAAAGAGAGATGAGCTAAGCTGGCACCTCAATGCCAAGGGGATTAGTAAAGTGTTACTAACCGCTCCGGGAAAGGACGATGTTCCAAATATTGTTCACGGTGTGAACCATGAAGATTTTGATCGTGACAAGGAGAATATTTATTCGGCAGCTTCATGTACTACCAATGCAATTGTACCAGTTCTTCATGTTGTGGAAAACACGCTAGGTATTGAAAGCGGACATATTGAAAGTATACATGCCTACACAAATGACCAAAATCTACTCGACAATTTCCATAAAAAGTATAGACGGGGCCGATCAGCTGCGTTGAACATGGTAATTACAGAAACCGGTGCTGCCAAGGCATGCATTAAGGCCATTCCATCTTTGAAAGGAAAACTAACAGCCAATGCAGTGAGAGTTCCAACACCCAATGGATCGCTGGCAATATTGAGCTTGAGGGTGAAGAAAGAGACCTCGAAAGAAGTGATAAATGATATTATTAAACACGCTGCCTTGAATGGTGACCTGGTTGAACAAATACAGTATTCATATTCAAATGAAACTGTTTCCAGCGATATTGTAGGAAATTCCTGCGCCTCCATATTTGACAGTCCATCTACGATAGTTTCAAGCAACGGTCGTGACATCATTCTCTATGTATGGTACGATAACGAATATGGCTACTCATGTCAGGTAGTGCGGTTGGCTAAGCACATTTCAGACGTTGTGCGTCTCAAGTACTATTAATTAATCGATATCTCCTGACCCTATTTTTCATGGATACTTCTCAATTGGATAAGACGCAACTATCCCGAAAGAAGGACCAAACTGCGGAGATGTTCGACAATATCTCTGGTAATTACGATTTTCTCAATCACTTCCTATCGGCTGGTATTGATATTTTATGGAGAAAAAAGGCGATTGGCAAATTAACTGATCATCGGCCGAAAACTATTCTCGATATCGCAACGGGGACAGCCGATCTTGCCATTGAAGCCATGTCACTTCAGCCCGAGAATATAACCGGCATAGATATTTCCGTGAAAATGCTGGATATTGGTAACAAGAAGATCGCTAGTAAGAAGCTCAACTCCCATATACAATTACAGGTTGGTGACGCTGAAAATCTACCCTTTGAGGACGGGGCTTTTGATGCAGTGATGTCTGCATTTGGTGTTCGAAATTTTGAAAACCTTGAGAAAGGTCTCAAGAGCATGCTAAGAGTCATGAAAAAAGGGGGTATGGTGGTTATACTCGAGTTTTCTAAACCACAAACATTTCCAATAAGTAACATATACAAGCTCTATTTCAAGAGAATACTACCAATTATTGGCAAGGTAATCTCAAATCACAACAGTGCTTATACTTATTTGCCCAATTCGGTAATGGAGTTCCCGGATGGAGATGATTTCCTCTCAATTATGAGTTCCTGTGGGTTTGCTGATTGTAAGAAGCAACGCCTCAGCTTGGGCATAGTAACAATCTACACCGGAATAAAGTAAGCTTCACAATTATTTCAATCTAATTACGTTTATCAGGCAGTTATTACCTTTGTATCGATCGATACCAGTAAGCCACGTATATTTTGAAATTTCCCGCAATAGTATCATTGATATTACTCGCAGTGCTCTTAAGCACAAGTGGCAGCTATGCACAAAAGCGACCAACGAAGCAGAAACTCAAAAACCTGGAAAAATATGATCGCCAACGCATTCATTTTGGATTTCTACTTGGCGTTAATAATGCAGATTTCATTGTAAAGCCTAATCCAGACATTAAAGACCTGGACTCAGTATACGTTGTAGAGGCAAAAGGTGAAAGCGGATTTACACTTGGAATTGTATCGAACCTCATGCTTGGACGCTATTTTGACCTCAGGTTTATCCCATCCTTAAGCTTCTCTCAACGAAAATTGGAATATACGTTGGTATCGGAGAATCATCCACCTATTACGAAAGTGAAAACCATAGAATCAACATTTTTGGAGTTTCCTCTGCAAGTGAAGTTCAAATCGGTTAGGCTGACCAATGGCAGGGCATTTGTTGTTGGCGGATTCAGATATAGCATTGACCTCGCATCACAAAAGGATGTAGAA
>DTRI01000313.1 GCA_012966015.1 Flavobacteriales bacterium
GACTTGTTCAAAGGTCAGCCCTTTTTTCTCTTTGATCCGAAAAACTTTTGTTCGAAAATCGAGGGAATATGTCATGGCGTCTATTATGCCATACTATAATGATTCAGCTATATCACCTTGGCAGACAATCCACGAACCCGATTGTTTTAATTGCGGGACAAATCTCAAAAAGAATAGTTCTTCACCTAAACCTTGTTCTCCAATAAGAAGAATACGCTTATCTTCTAAATCAATATCCATCTCTTTCAGAGAGCTAATAGTATCAATATCTCTGTCATTTCTAGCAGTGTAATAGTACCAAATCTCCTTTGAGTAGTCCAGTATGACCAAGGTTTTTTTGAGCGTCAAAAAAATTGGGATTGATTTTCAGTGCAGATTCATAGCACTCAATAGCTTGATCAAACTTATCTTGTTTTTGCAGAATCAACCCCATATTATTTTGGCCATCGGCATATTTAGGATTAATTTGAAGAGCTCTTTGGTAATGATTCATTGCTCTTTCCATTTGATACAAGCGGTCATACGTTGCTCCTAAATTGTTTTCTGCTTCAAAGGAGTTTGGATTGACACGTAAAATGCATTGATAACAATGAATAGCGTCATCCAGTTTTCATGCGTTTCGATAAGTATTCAAATCCATCTGCTTTGTAAAGTCCAAGGTCAAATACACAAGGTTCAAAGCCACGTTGAATCAGATCTGACGCTGTGGTCAATGGCTCGACCAGTGAAATTAACCTATAGGTTTCAAAGTCCGGTTTACTTGTTTTTCACTGTTGTGCTTACTCTTGGGGACAAGAGGAGGAACAACAATAAGGATAGACTTGATCATTGGTTGAGTGTCTCCCGTTTTTAATTCAAATGTTCTGTCAGATGGCAATCACAGATCTTCATAATCCTTCCTTACACAATAAGGCATCTTCTTGTCACATGTGCTTTTAATTACTCTTTTCTGGAATTTCCGTTGATTCGTTTCAAACCAGTTGGACATGTAGTAATAGCAAAGATAAGTCGTGGACTTTATCTAGTATGAATTAGTCCGTAGGTACTTTCAACCGAGTTTAAATATTACTCGATTGTTATGGTTATCCCTACCCTAAATCCTTTTATCAAGAATAATGCTGTAACATCATGTAACGGAAAACAAGATTCATACGTGAAAACTACAAGTCTTTAGGCTTTATGGAGATATTCTAGTGGCTCTTTTTGGATTTGTTCCCATTCTGTTTCTACCCAACTAATTGTTGATTTCAAACCATCTGCCAGATTAATCTTTGGTGACCAACCAAGTTCTTTATATGCCTTAGTCGAATCGATTACATAAGCGGAATCCTGACCTAAACGTTCATCTATGGTTGTGGTAGATTTGGCAAAATCTTTGTCCATTAACTCACAAATACGTTTTACAATATCCTTAATAACATCACCTCCCACAGGAGAGAGGTGGTAAATTTCGCCGGGCTGACCTCCGAGCATTGCCAACATTTCACCACGTGACACATCCCGGATATGAATATAAGACTTGACAGCAACTCCACCTCCATGGAGCTGGATTGTTCTGCCAGATTTCAGATAGATGATTGATCTTGGAATAATTTTGAACAATTGTTGGCGGGCTCCATATACGTTGGTCGCACGGATCAAGATAAGTGGAAAGTCAAAATTCTTGACTAAAGTGAAAAGAAGCAAGTCTCCAGCTGCTTTAGAAGCCGCATATGGGGTACTTGGATTCAAAGGTGCAGTCTCAGTCACCACACCTTCGCAAGAACCATAGACTTCCGGTGTAGAAATGTGCACATAGCGTTTGAGATAATGTCGTCCCTTCAAGGCGTTAGCCAATTCTGCAAGCGCAACTGCATTGGTCTGGAACCATTGACCTGGGTTTTCCCAACTTGGATGAACTTCACTTTGTGCGGCAAAATTTACAATGTATTCTGGTTTAAAAGAGTCGAGAATACTAATCAATTCAGGTAAATCTTTGTTGAGATCAATCTGAAAAAAATCAAAATTAGGTGATGAACGCCACTTATAGGCTAGAAAAAGCCGCTTTTTTTCGGGAGATCGACTACACCCTATTACATGATTTTCTGGGTCATCTAAAAGAAGATCAACGAAACCACCACCCGAAAATGAATTACTACCAATAACTAAAATCTTACGCAAGATACATTCTCATTTTTAAATGAAGGTTCTAAACTGGACCAGTAAATGTAGGATCAGGAACATCATACAATAGACCTCTTGCCTAAGTCAGGATTTGAGTTTGAGTTCAAGATTGTAGATGGCAGCAATCAAATTAAAACGGAGTGAAAAACGTCGTCGT
>DTRI01000314.1 GCA_012966015.1 Flavobacteriales bacterium
CGGATCTGTCTTTTTCCTTGCAAATTGACGGAGTTTTAAAACAGCTATATGGTAAAGATTCTCTTTTAACTAGACCAGGAAATGAAAAAATAAGGAATGAAAAAATATCACGTAATAGTGATGATAAGAGGGGGCGATTAGAAAAAGACCTGCAAGCATTTATTTACGAAGATGGAAAGTATCGCAATAGAAAGCTTGCCTATTTTGGTGAGGATTTTATTGACTTGACGAAAGATAAAAGTCTTGGAATCATTCGTGAATTCCCAACTGGTGTATTCACTGATGGTAACATCAAGGAGTCGCATCGTATTTTACCGGACAACTACGTAGATTTTGTCTCTTTTAACAAGTATAAAGAGTTATCCGTTATTGAGTTGAAGGTAGATGATTCAAGTTTAGAAGTAATTTCTCAATTGTTAGATTACGCTTTATTTTTTAGAACATACAAGAGTCAGCTTTTACCTTTCCTTAAATCTCATTTCAAGGACGACTATCCTAAAGTGGAAAAGCCAAGAATTGCTTGCTATGTTGTAAACAATCGATTTCACCCTAGGTTTAATAAACTAATGAAATACTATGAGACGAAAGGAAAGGATTACGGCTTTGAGATGAAGCAAGTGATATTGGGCCAAACAAATGAGATAGGTTGAACTTCAAAATCCATAGAGGCACCCAGGAGATCGGCGGTTCATGCGTGGAGGTATGGACCCATGCTACCCGCATAGTCATAGACATCGGCATGCCGCTCATGCATCCGGATGGTTCGGAGTTCGATATTTCCACTTTTCAGCCGCTTACAAAGGAGAATCTACTTAATAAAGGTGTTCTGCCAAACATTCCCGGCCTGTATAAAAGCGCTAAGAAGCCGGTGGATGGCGTCTTGATTTCCCATTACCACAAGGATCACTATGGCCTGGGAGAATATGTGAGCGACAACATCAAATTCTACCTGGGAAAAGCAACTCATCAGATCTTAGAGATCAATAATCTCTTTACATCTCAGAATTTAGAGCTGAAAAACCACCAATGGTTTGCACATGAGAAGTCATTTAACATAGGTGATATTCAGATCACGCCTTTCCTCACCGACCATTCAGCCTTTGATGCCTATGCATTTTTGATCGAAGCGCCCTTCGGCTCCGCTCAGGGTGCTAAAAGCAAGCGCATTTTTTATTCGGGCGACTTTCGGGGCCATGGAGCCAAGCACAAGCTATTTAAGTGGTTTACCTACCACCCACCTAAGCATATTGACTATCTCCTAATGGAAGGCACCACCCTGGGCCGAAAAGATACCACACAAAAGACAGAAGAGGAGCTGGGACAGGAGCTAACCGGTTTATTCAGACAAAAGGACAGGATCAACCTGGTTTACTGCTCCGGACAAAACATAGATCGCATTGTGCGGGTGTATTGCGCTTGCGTACAAGCTGGGAAAACATTGGTGGTGGATGTGTATGTGGCACATATTCTGAAGGTGTTGTCTGAGCACGCTGGCATTCCTTATCCTTCCAAAGAATTTGTAAACGTTCGCGTAATGTTTCCCTGGGCGCTAAGCGACAGGCTCATTAAAGGTGGCAATGAGAACGTAGTGTATCAGTTTACCAAGTATAAGATTACCAGAGACGAGATAGGCAAAAATCCAGCGGATTATGTATTGATAGTCAGGCCCTCTTTGCTTCGCGATTTGAAGAAGATTAGGGGGATGGAAAACGGCAACTTCATCTATTCACTTTGGAAAGGTTATTTGAATAAACCTGGAAGCACCAAAGACTTTGTGGAGTATTTTACAAACCATGGGTTCACGCTCCACCACCTCCACACCAGTGGGCATGCGGACCTGCCTACCTTAAAGCGCATGGTAAGCGCCATTAAGCCCAAGGTATTAATACCCATCCACACACTCAATGGCAGCGACTACAAAAATCATTTTGACGTTCAGGTAAGGGAGCTGAGTGATGGGGAGATAGTGAACTAAAATCAGAAAATACGATGGTGGGAAACCTGGTAATTTATAAAAAGGAAAATAGCAAATAGGGATTGTTAATACTTTTACCATTCCTCCTGCTCCAGTTACCCAATTCACCATTCAACCAATTCCCCAACTCCGTAAATCCTTTACGAACCTCTGCAATATGTTTGTGCTCTAACTAATAAAGCACAAATAATTATGAAGATCGACAAAGCACAGCAGAAGGAATTGGTGCTCCGGAAAGAAGAACTGAATAAAGTAAAAACAACACTCAAGACGGAATTTATCGGGATTGACAGTGTCATAGATGAATTCATTAACCAGGTGGAGCCCTGGCACCTGATAGGAACGACGCAAAACCGGCCATCCATCATCAACCTGTGGGGCATGACGGGTGTAGGGAAAACCTCCCTGGCGAAGCGGTTGGCAGAGCTGCTGGAGTATGAGAACCAAATCGTTCGTTTTGACATGGGGGAATATTGTACGAATAATGCTGCCAATTATCTCAAGTATGACCTGATAGATAAAATGGCCGATCTCAGCGGTGAGAAGCTGATCATCGTCTTCGATGAGTTTCAGCTGGTACGAACAAAATCGGGAGGTGGTGATGAAATTGACCGCGATGCTTCCCGTGTTATCTGGGATTTACTGGACAGTGGCAAATTCAATTACCTGAACAGATTGAAATTCAGGGGAGATTACCTGCGTCAGATAATCGAACAGCTTCGGTTCTGTCTGGACAGGGGTGTTGTAGTGAAGAATGGTGAGGTAATGGCAAAGAAGCGACTCTTTATTAATATTATGGAAAGTGAGTCCCTATCAGAATTTCTCTGCAGGAGGCCGAAGCGCGGTGGAAAGCAGGATAAGAGAATCAGCTTTGTCGACTGGCACCACCACGACGACATCCTAGAATGCGCCAGGCCCATGTTCACATCCATTTTTGAAGTTGAAGAATACCTCAATCGATTAGACGGTGCACAAACCATAAGCTTTCTCTCCAAAGTACTTCAAAAATACCTTATGCCGCGAGAATTAGATTTTTCAAAGGCCCTGGTGATTGTAATGGGCAACCTGGATGAGATCTACCACATGAGTGATCTGGTTGATCCGGATGAAAACGCGGATGAGTTTTACGTGGAGTCTCTGCAGATAACTGTGCCTCGCGTTAAATGGGCATTGCAAAAACGATTCAGAAATGAACAGGTAGCCAGGCTGGGCAATAATCACATCATTTATCCGTCTCTAAATAAGAAGGCATATGAAAAGATTATCGCAATCAAGCTCCATGAGGTCGTGGTTCGCATTCAGGAGCAGTTTGGGGTAGCCATTGAATTTGACAGCTCTGTTAATAAGATATTGTACCTGGAGGGTGTATTTCCTACACAGGGCGTTAGGCCCGTGTTAACTACGTTTAATTCACTTATCGAGCCCTATTTGGTAAAGATGATGAACGAAATCATTCAGGATTTCGGCAAGACGGAGAAGTTGGTATGGACTTACGCGAACGAGCAGTTCGAGCTGGTGTTTTTTAACAAACAGGAAAAGCAGATTGGAGCATGTACCTATGCCATACAGCTGAAGATTGAGAATCTCAGAAATATTGATTCCCGGCAAATTCGTTCAGCTACAGCGGTACATGAATCCGGGCATGCTATTGTTGGTGCCCTGCGAACCCGAATTTTACCCAAATTGGTGAAGGTGGGCACTGCCAATTCGGGGTCACTTGGTTACTGTAATCACAAACTCCCATCTACGAAGGTGTCCCTCAAAAATATAAGGGATAGAATCGCGGTGGGGCTTGGAGGGTTGTGGGCTGAACGCATTGTATTTGGCAAAGATCACAGCTGTGACGGTGCTAGCGATGACCTGAGAAGGTGTACCAATATGGCAGCTGATGCCATTAAGGAGTACGGGATGGGTAATGACCCCATTGCCATCAAGGTGGCATCCAATGAATACAACGATTTCCTATTTGATAACGAAGGTCATCAGCAAGAAATCAGGGAGCTCCTGACGGAAGTTTCGGGAGAGGTAGAAGAGCTGCTCACAAACAATAGGCGACTCTTACTGGAAATGGCTGATTCCTTGCGAAAGAAAGGTTCGCTCAACGCAGAAGGCGTGGCGAAGCTGGTAGTTCAATACAATAATGAGGGTATAAGGGATAAGGAGTATTTCATCAGTAAAGCTGATTATTACAGCTACGAGCAAATGCTCGATGCGCAGCTCAGCGCTCACAAGGAGAATAAGGTACCGGTAACCCTGGAAAGCGGAGCAACTTTTGTGAAAGCCTTGTTGGAAGAGGTGAATGGAAATGGAAATGTTCACAAGAAGGAAAACAATTCCTGAATGCTGACTTCATAATTGTTGAATTCTTAGTAAATTAGGTATTAACATTAAGCAAAACACATACATAAGATATATGGCTTTATCCAAATCAGATTTTACGCTTGCGCAATCCTGCGCCACCAAGCTCTATTACAAGAAGAAGGGCTATCCTACTTCTATGGAGAGCGACGATTTTATGGACTACCTGGCGGAAGGTGGTTACATAGTTGGAAAACTAGCTACGTTGTTATATCCTGACGGTATTCCTATTGAGACTGGCAGTGATCATGAGCTGGCAGTTGTGATTACGGAGCAATATATGAAGCAGGAAAACATCACTCTCTTCGAACCTTCTATAAGGGCTAATGGGAAGATAGTTCGAGTGGACATATTGGAAAAAAAAGGTAAAGTGCTGAACCTCATTGAGGTAAAATCTAAGTCCTGGTCATCAGCTGATGACGACAAGAGTGAGCTCAGTGAGAAGATTGAGGACGTTACCTATCAATATCTTGTGCTACAGGAAGCATTTCCAGATTATGAGATCAATCCCTATCTCTTTGTCCCTGATCGTGCCAAGACAACTTCCATAGAAGGCTTGAACACAATATTTAAAGTGAACCCAGGCAATAATGATAAGGAGAGCAAATTCAAGTATTTTAATGTTGAGGTCGATGAGGAGCGTATCCCGGAACTCCTGAAGGATGACCTCATGGTATTGGTGGATGTAAAAGAAGAAGTTCTCAGGCAATTGCCGGAGATCAAGCGCCTGGCTAAGATCTATTTGAAGAGCTTAAAGGGTAACCTGACCAAAATAAAAGTCCCGCTGAGCAAAGGCTGTTTTGGATGTCAGTTTTCGGAGACAAACAATGATTTTCCCGTTAGCGGATATGGAGAATGTTGGAAGGACATGCCCAATCCAAAACACCATATCAAAGATGTTTATTATGGAGGTGCTTTGGGAGCCAATAAACTCTATGATGATATTATGATTCCTGGCAAGAAACTATCCATGTACGATATTCCTGATGAAGATATAAAGAAGAAGAGGGGAGAGCGCCAACGTATTCAGCTGGACAATACCAAAACCGGAACGGAGTGGCACAGTGATAGCATGGAGGCGGAGCTGAACATGTGGGAGTATCCACTGCATTTCATCGATTTTGAGACCAGCATGTCGGCACTTCCGTTTCATAAGGACATGCGGCCCTATGAGCTGGTGGCCTTTCAGTGGAGCTGTCATACTATCAGGAGCCGTGGGGCGGAGCCGGAGCACGCTGAATGGATAAGCCTGGAGCCCAGCTTCCCAAATTTCAAATTCGCGGAAGCCCTAATGAACCAAGTTGGTTTGAACGGTACATTTTTGATGTGGTCGCCTTATGAAAATACCATCCTGAAAACCATCTACTACCAGATGGAAGATTACGGCTATAAAAACCCGGATTTGAATGCCTGGCTGGAGCAAATGGTAAAAATTGATGGTGAGGGAGGGTTGCTTACGGACCAATGTGTTTTCACGCGGGAGCATTATTTTCACCCCAGCATGAAAGGATCTGCATCAATCAAGGTCACCTTGCCTGCTGTATTAATTGAGAATAGAGCTGAACGTCCGCGGCAGTGGCTCAAGAATTTTAATGAAGGTGTATCACTTTACGAGGAAACGACGGACGGTGGCCTTGCAGATCCTTACAAGTTACTTCCCAATATTACCTCAGGCGTGGAAAGTGCCTCAATAAGTGGAGGTGGTGATGCATTGCGTGCCTATGGCGATGTTCTATTTGGAATCCACAAGGGAAATAAGGATGTCATTGAAGCGTACAGAAGAGGCCTCCTCAACTACTGCAAGCTGGATACCCTGGCCATGGTGATTATCTGGGAGCACTGGAACTGGCTGAGCAGCTGATGAATCGGTAAGGAATGTTGAATCTATACCGTTTATAATTTATTCGGGTATTTCCTCATTTGTCAGATGCACTGCGTACCTGTCGTGCCAAAGGCCTTCTCAAGTTCCTTTCGCCCAGCTTGTTACTGCACTAGTACCGCATAGCACAAACAAGTAGTTGCGAAGTCAGTGTTTGAATGGGCTTGTTTAAAATGCAGATAAATTATAAGGCGTTGGCTTCAAGCTGCTTAAATGTTAGCATATAGCTTACCCCTTTCGTGTTTTCCCGAATTAGCGTTCCTTCTAATTGAATGGTTAAGGTATCCACCAACCCAAGTCCTAATGAGGTACTATTCTGGGAATCAAAATCTTCGGGAAATCCAATTCCATTATCCGAAACCTTCAGCTCATAGTGATCGGGACAGCTCTTGATTACAACCGACACGCGTCCTTTTCGGCCATCAGGAAAAGCATGTTTTAAGGAGTTGGTAATCAACTCATTGATTAACAAACCCAATGGAATTGCCGTATCTATATTCAGCTTAATAGATTTCGCGTCCACATGAGACGTAATGTTACCATCCGACCCTTTCATTGACACTACCAGGGTTGTTACTAACTGGTTGAGGTATTTCTCATAATCAATATAGGCAAGATCACCTGCAGCGTACAGCATTTCATGCACCATGGCCATAGAATTGATACGGAATTGTATATATTGAAATTCCTCATGTACATGCTTATCCTTTACTTTATTTGCCTGAAGTGCCAATAGCGATGTGATCACCTGCATATTGTTTTTTACCCTGTGATGGATTTCTCTAATCAAAACATTCTTTTCTGCCAATGATAGCTGTAACTGCTTGCGAATACCAACTTGTTTGTCTGCTGTTTGCAGCTCTTCCCCTGCGATATTAATAGTTAATGCCAATGCATCTAATTCGTCTCTTGCAGGGCTAACTGCGGCCGATTTTGAAAAATCATATCTGGCATAATTAAGTAGTACCTGCTTGTAACCTTCAATTCGGTTTACGTCAAAAGCCACTTTATTGGAGTCCAATCTTCTATTCAGGCTTTGAATTGATTGAAGTAAGGGCTTCCCAAAGTCTGCCAGATCAGACTCATCGGGGCACTCTCCCGCTAACAGCATGTCCACGACATCCGCTATTTTATCCTCCACCTTCTGGTCCATAACAGAGTCTTTTAGGGTGCAATATGATTCTTGCTCCAGCTAACGGCATGCGAAGCTGAAGTAAACATCTTCACTTTAAACGGCAATGTTGTCAAGCCAAGAAAAAAGTTAGCTATAACCATGCTAAATTTAGAATCAACAAGAAAGGAAAAAGCGCTTACATTGTGTGTAGCTGCATCTGAGCTATAAAAATCACGACACTCTTTGTCAATTGGATTGGTATCTCGTGTATCGCATATCAGGGCATATTGTTTTTTCTCGTCCACTATTTTTTTATAAAATAGTTTGGTCTGCTCCTTTGCAGCGTTCACATTATGTTCAATTCCAGGTTTAGGATAGATATACACAAGAGGGCCATCTGACCACATATAACTGCACCACAACTCATGGACTTCTATGCCGTTATTCGGCTGGAAGTCTTTTGGGAAACCCATATCTTAAGCAAAATCGTAAGTAGCCATGCAATTTATTCAAATTTCCTTTTCAAACAAAAAAAAATCGATAAATGCTCAATGTTAGGTGCTGAATCAACTATGATATAGGTCTAAGAACGTAAAGCACATCAGACTAGCTCATCTTAACTCCAGCAGATCTGCTTTGCTTTTGAGCCAGCTTTCTGCTTCAGCCATGGTCTTTACCAGCTTCACGTTTTTATTATGCTTTAAGGTCTTAGTATAAAAATTGGCAATCAATGAAATAGCCAGCCTATCGATGAGAATTGCCTGTGCCACACAGTATTTGTTAAACTCGGCATGGTGTGCAGCATATCTCAAGGCCTCTACAGAGGCACTTGTGACTATCGTGCGCTGATCATCTGTAGGTGTGCGTTGCAGACTATCCAGTAGAAGAAAAAAATTTTGACCGGGAAAACACTTTAGAAGCCCATCGATCACATCAACCATGACCTCCATATTCACTGAAATATTTGCCCTAACGGTTAACAGGGCAATATTCCCGTTGAATTTGCTAATGGGGCCTAATAAAGTATCAATATTTCTATGGCTGCCAGAATCCATGTTTTGGTTTTATGTTGCTAAAATATTAATCTTTTTTAAAAACCAATAAAATAGGAATGGTACAACAAGTTATTTTATTCCCGTTCAGGGGACAATCTGTTTTTTCCTGTACTTTCTTTTGGTCGCAACTAAATTCTCCGTTCATTTTTTCCATTG
>DTRI01000315.1 GCA_012966015.1 Flavobacteriales bacterium
AGGTTAGGAAGCCCAGTAGGAGTGAGATAAGGTATAGGACCATACTGTCCTGCCAATGCTCCATGTCCTGGAGGATAATGTTCTGAATAGTGGGCGACCACTTTACCGTCGGTGATTTCTCTTCCAAACACAAGAGAGGCTGCGCTTGAAGGATCCTTGAAAGGAGAAGGAGAGGCCGATTCGTCAGGCACTCGCTCAAGTTGGAATGCGTCAAACCAGAAGGTGTTGGCGACCACCGATTCATTCTTGGTCCCAACATCATCTCCATATACATAAGAGTTGCCAGGAAATCCTATATCAAACCCTAGGCTGTCAATATTATCAAGATAAAGATTTGACACTCCTCTAGGATTGGAGGATGGTGTCGCAATGGTCGTGACATCAGATAGGTCTGTCGGGGCAGAATAACCTTGATAGTCAATATGATCTCTAAAATCCAATACCATCCAATGTTTTTCCCAGGAGGTATTGCCTGACATCTTTGTAAACTGCTGGCTATCTGCTGTAATATTAGGTCTAAACCAAAGAGAAGTAGTTCCTGTAGTAAGTGTTCCTGCATTTGAACTGTCCGTGGCAAAAACCCAGACCCCAAACCTTCCAGAATTGTATCCTGTTCCAATTGCAGGAGCATCTGTTTTCACTCTCCAAGACAAGACCCATTTTTCACCTTTAGGAATAGTAACCGTCGATCTTGCACGGTAGTCCCAAAACTCTGGATGATGCCAAGTCAGATGAGAGAAATAGATAGAACTACAGGCCCCAAATTCTGATGTAGTTAATTGTAGGCTCTCACTTCCAGTCCAGCCATATGAAGTGTTTACTCGGGCATCATACATATGCCCCATTGGTTGGAATTGATATGGCTTGTTCCGGTCTAGATCAGGATCAGTCCAATCGTGAAACCAAAGCCTATTACTTGTGTCTTGAAAACCATTTACGAGCCCGGCTGTTCCGTCCCGATCTACTTCAGACGGATCAAATATCCAATTATGGAAGGCTTGGATTCCAGCACTCGCCTCCATGGAGATAATCTCACCGACAATAAAATCTCCATTTGCGGCATCGGGTTTAAACCCCACGGTGAGGCCAGTGGGGCCCGCGTTGTTGTCTATGGCATACCAAGTATTAGCGGCCGGGTGCCATTCGACAGCCACAAAATTTTGATGATTTCCCCAGGTTCCTCCCCAGCGTGTAGCGGCGTCCATATTAGTAAACATAAGAAAAGCGCCGGCCTGGTGGTCAGTAGTGTATGTAAACCTGGGGTCATCCTCACCATAAGGAGTCCATATATCCTCGCGAATCGTGGGGATGGTCCACACAGTCACACCATCCGGGCCCTTAAAATCAATGCCGCCCTCATTAATAACGGCGATTTCGCCAGGCTGGAAGGCGGCGGGCGTCTTCATATCGTTCAAAATAAACGCCACATTGCCCGTAGCCCCGACCCCTATAATGCCATTTCCTGAGGCTGATCCAGGAGCATAAGGAATATTACGCGATGCAGTCCTAGAATATAATCGATTCAAATATTTTGCATTAGGATTATCATAGTCGTGATGGGTTCGGAAATTATAGTCTTCTAATGGAGAATCCCAAAGCGAATATGGGCGTTCCATGATGTTGGTGCCTCGCTCAAAAGCCCCAGAGATTGCATTTGAATAATTCCTAAGAAACATTTTCCCGATGGCATTTTCTGGAGAAGGAATCCAATTGTGCGAAGCATCAGAATCAGGAATAAAAACACCAGGCTGAGAAGCTGCATTGGACACATATATTGCATCTGCATTTGCAGAGCCATCGGGGTTGAGTGCAGTATCAGTATGGATCCAGATGTCGCCATTTCCTGTTGCATCCAAAGTCCCGCCAGCGGTTGATGGCTCAAAGAAGGCAAAGAGTTCTCGGTCTGTCTGGGCCTCTAGTGCATCAATTGCCGACAAGGCCCCGGCCACAGAACTAGTGACCGTGTAAATCTGAGTATCTTGCCCATCATACCATCCTGTTGGATCATCAAACCTATCAAAGGCTCCGTTAGAAACTGTCTGGGCCCATCTTCCCGTCCCTGTTCCAACATATGTTCCTATTTGGAATTGACTATTGGTGAGATAGATGTACATCCTATTCCCACCACCCGTATCAATCCAAAGGTCTCCATAAGGATTAGGATTAGGTTGCCCGGTAGGAGTGATGGCTACATTAGGACCAAATCCTAAAGTATTTGCCTCATAATAAATAACAGTCTTTCGATCTGCAACGTTTTTGGCCCAATAAGAATCAATAAACACAAGCCCGACTGCATTATTTGGAGCATAATTCCA
>DTRI01000316.1:0-13506 GCA_012966015.1 Flavobacteriales bacterium
CCGTTCTATCATGCCCCAAATATAATGTAGTTGTAATTCTGAATGAAGTGAAGAGTCTTTTTTTATCCGGGACTAAATTCACCGGTTTTTGCGCGATGCTGAGCATTGCAGAATGAAAGAAACAAAAAAGGCACTCTCCGGATATCCTGGGTGTCCGGTAGCAAGCATTTATTTTGCTCGAAGAAGAAGAAAAAAAAGGGGTTGCCTGTCCCTGTAGGACAAACACCTATTTTTTGTTTATGAGCAATACCTCCATGCTGTAGTCAGTTTTTACTGCACGCAATTGAATGGGAACAATTTAAAATAAATGGGAATGGCTGCACAACAATATCATCGAAAATTGAGCGGAAAACAATTGGTAATAATTATTTTTCATCTCGTTGAATACTACGGCTGGAAACAGCTGGAAAGCATTACGAGCATTAAAAGTTTTGGAACCAATCCATCCTACCAAAACATTCTCAAATACCTTAAAAAAACACCTTCTGCAAGGAGAAAGGTAGAGCGGCTGTACTTGAATACAATTTCATAAACACTTCTGATGTGGTCGTTGAATGGAACGCTGATTGCGCGGACTTAACAGGTTGGCGTTGATAATTGCAATCAAAATCCGCACGGTCAGCGTCTTCCTCGTTTCAGTTTGTGGTTAAATAGCAGTCAGCTATAAATATGTCAATAGATTCTAAATCCAAACACCCCTTAATTTATGTATATTTCATACATAATTTTAATGCATAAAGGTGTGCCGGAATCTGTTTTTTAGAACTGTATCCAGTACATTTTAGCAGTAATGCCGGGAAACATGCTATTATAAGGGTGCTTAAAGAATAGGTAGAAAGATGATAAAAACAAGCAGAAGGTGCATCAACTGTGTGAGCTACAAGAAGCTATCGAAAAGACGAGGGCTGTGTAAATTGATGATGCACATGAGTGCCGAGGATAACCACTTTATTGATTCCAGAACCGGTGAACCACCCCAAACGAGTGAGCTCCGTGCCATAGTTCCTTCTTTTTGTTGCTGTATGCACTTTCAAGCGGCTAATTAGCTGAATATAGGTTGTCGCAATTTTAATAATTCCGCAGCATGTTGCCTTCCGGAGTTACACTGACAAATCTAATTACCTTATTAAACTAAAAGTCTCAGATTAATAAAGCTAAGAAAAATCCGAATAGCTGATATGCGATGAAAAATTTATAAATTGTATTGCCAATTAACATCTGTGTCATGAGAAGGCTGTGTTCAGCTCCTGGTATTATTCTCGTACTAAGAAGGGTCACATCCTGCACAGTTAAGTTAAATTAAATAGACTCTGGTAAGTGACAACGTATATCTATCCATATTCTCAATCTGCTCTTGTATCGGCCTTAAGATGCTTACACATCCTGTTTATATTCGTGACATGTAGCTGTATTTCCTATGCGGATACGGAGCGACAGGAAAGCGATAAGGTCATCGCGTTGATAGAATCCTCGATTCACCTCAAGGAAGACAGCTCCAGGGCATTTGCGTTTGCAAATAATGCAATAGAGCTGGCCCGTAAAATTGGGGATTCGAAGATATTGGGCCGAGCGCTTTTTAATATGGGCAGCTTGCTAGCAGGTTACGATAGGTACAGCAGTGCCATCACTTATTTTAATTCGGCGATTCTAGCATACCGTACTGCAGGGGAATTGGGGGAGATTCCCCACATTCTTAGAATTGTTGGGCGATTATATTACAGCGTCGGGGACTATAAAAAGGCTATGGAGCTGTACATGGATGGGTTAAGCATGTACGAGAAATTGGATGTTGAGAATGCTGACAAAGGTTGGCTGTTGCGCTATATAGGATCTGTTTATAGGCGGCAGAAGAATTACGAAGAGGCCCTGGAATATTACGGACGGGCCATGAAGATCTTTAAAAGGTTCGACGATCAGGACGGCATAGCATCCTGTATAAGCAATATCGGAATCGTTTATGGCTACCAGGGAAAAGATTCTCTTCAATTGCAGCTTTACCAAAAGGCGCTCAAAATATGTGAAGAGTACAACGGATACAGGAGGGCATCCATCATATTGGATAATATAGGCTCCATATATAGCAATAATGGAGAATTTGACAAGGCTATTGCCTGCTACAACCGTGCCTCTGAATATTTAAGGGGGCTTAAGCTACGTGACCATTCTAGGATTGCACGTAACCTGACTGATATCAGCTACCTATACATCTACAAAAAGGAATTCGAGGAGGCGATAAGCTATTTGCAAGAGGCGCAAGAACATCTTAAGAAGACAGAAAAGAAGAGAAAATTGCGAATGAAGGCAATTTACAGTGCATATTCAACCATATACGCTGAACAGGGAAATTATAAAAAGGGACTTGAATATCACAAGCTGTATGTAGCGTTAAGTGATTCCCTGGCGGACATGAGTCACAGCTCAGAGGTAGCTCAGGTAGAATTCAGGTTTAGACGGGAAATTGAGGAGCTAGAGATTGAAAGGCTTCGCCTTGAACAGGTAATTGAGGATCAGAAGTATCAATACCAGAAATACGGACTCCTTTTTCTGTTTGTGTTGCTCTCTTTAGTGGGAGTGGTGTTTTCCCAATGGAGAAAATTGTCGCTAGTTTATAAGGAACTGTCAGCAATTATCGAGAATTCGAAAGAGCAGCCCGATACCAAGGGATTGGCGTAAAGTAGCGCTTAATCGTTCTTATAAGGCTATCTGGTAAACTACCAGCCCTTTTGTTGTCCTATAATGGTCTGCGTTATGTTTGACCCCGCCCTGCTTTGCAGCAGACAGGAGTGATTATACGCCAACGGGAGAGTTAAAAACAGATTAACGAGTAATCCATTTTAAGGGGGCTTTTTCTTTTTTTATTACATCGTTTTCAGACTTTAATTCTCGTTTTCCTTTATGGAGCTGATTTGAGGACTTACTTCTTTCTCTTGATCCACCTTTTGGTTTTTCTCGTGAAGGCTCAACCTGTAATGCGACATCCGCGTGTGATTGACTTTTAGGTGTACTCATAAGATTCCCAGCTAGAAAACCTTTGTGCTACACCCTTTAAATCCTCTGCCAGCTCTTTTTTATCCTAAATCAAACCTGATGGGAATACAGAAATCTCACAATAATATAATAAATCTTACATGTGCGAATTTGACCCTAAAGTTGGGTTTTTCACTCCTTCTGATGTACCGATCTTCGCATAGATAATTTAATAATCATTAATAATATTTAGATCAAACAAAATGAAAACTACAAACTATATGACCAAATATTTGGTCTTGGGAGTAATGCTGATTAGCATCACTTCTATTGAAAATTCTGCACAAGCCAATAATAACAATCCAAAGGATAAGGTGTCGGCGATTTCAGAAATCGGTAATATGGACATTAGTGCTGCATTAGGTGCGGTCACGGCTGATAATCAGACAAATACACCGTCTAACGCCTTAAACACGATTGATGAGAAAAGCAGGAAGCAAGGACATTGGATTTGCTATGGTAAAGACAAGGATTTGCCCGGTTATAAAGACGAGGATAAAGTGGAGGAAGGACATTATAAAGATAATCGTAAATCAGGTGTTTGGAAAAAGTATTTTACCACCGGAATACTTCAAAGTGAAATCACGTACGTGAAGGGCAAACCCAATGGATATGCTAAAATATATCACGCCAATGGGCAGCTGAAAGAAGAGGGAATCTGGAAGGCTAATAAATGGATTGGTGACTACACTCGGTATTATGAGAATGAAAATCCGCATCATGAGTTCCACTTTGGCACTAAAGGCAAAAGAGAGGGTGAGCAGACCTATTACCACAAAAATGGGCAGAAAATGATTCAAGGTACCTGGGTAAAGGGAAAAGAGAGTGGAACGCTGACAGAGTGGTATGAAGACGGTTCTATTAAATCTGAAAAGAAATTTAATGGTGGAACACTAGATGAGGCTTCAGTTAGACTCTATGCGCCGTCGCAAGAAGTGATGTCTTTGGCTGCCCACAAAGAGGAAGTAATAGGAACCGGGGTGGCAGTTACTAAGGATGAGGAGATCAGGACCATTGAAACGTTTGATGGAAATGGAAAGCATAAACTTTACAACAAGAGCCTTCAAATTTCTAAAGACGGTGACTTTGTAAATAATAAGTTGATAGATGGGAAATGGTATCGATACAATAGGGACGGAATCTTACAAAGCATCGAGGTGTACAAGGATGGTGTACATGTTGGTGATGCACCAATGCCTAAATATATATTAGAACATTACCTCGAATCTTATACAGGAAGCTAAACACGACACTAGTGTTGCCGCAGCTTATCTCGGAATATAGCGTTTTGTCTTATAATTAATATTATGTTAACCACGCCTTGTGCTCCGCTAGATAGACGTATATATGCTAGCTACCCTATCTCAATGTTTTGCCAAATGATGCACCGGTGGTAAAACCAGCTTAGTTCTCCAGCTGCTGCTGCATTTTCTCCCAGTTGGCGTTGTCGCCTGTCCTGGCGTAGAGATCTCTGAGAGAAGTCAGTGTATTGCGGTCGTTAGGCTTGATCTTTAGCGCACTCTCAAGGAATGGCAATGCTTTTACCATGATTTCCTCTGCCTTATCTTTTTCTTTGGCGTACCTCACATTTTCAACAATCGTATTTATTTCCTTGAGAATCTTCACCCCTTCATTAAAGTACAGCGCACCAAAATTGTACAATATGCTGAAATATGTTTCACGAACACTGTTGAGCTGAGCCTGGTTCATTGCCTCCGTTTCAGTACCTACCGCTGCATTATAGGCTGCTCTCTTGGCTTGGTAATCCGGCACAGCTAAATCAAAGGCCTTTTGATAGGTCTCTTCACCTTTTGCAAATTCATTTATCTGATCATACATCGAGCCAAGCGCATAGTAGAGATTATAGTTACCGGGATCCTTTTGTACTGCCAATTCAAGATTACCAATTGCCTTGTCCTTATCACCTGTAGATATGTAATAGTTAAGCTCTTCAATTATCAGGTTGTTGTCATCGGGATAAGCTTCCCTGCCCTTTTTAATGATGTCTATTTTGGCCTCAGCATTCTCTTCTCGCTTGTAAATATTCAATAGAAAGGAATATATTTTTGATCCCCCATAGTTATATTCTATCAATTCCTTATAATACCCTTTGGCCTTCTCGTACTTTTCCAGCTTCTCCGAAGTGAGCGATGCGTTGTACATTGACAAGGTGTCTACCTTATTAAAAACAGGAAGCTTGTTGATGGCAATGGCATACTCAAAAGAAGTCAATGCATTTGTAAAATCCTTTTCAGCATACTCACGTACTCCCTTGTTCACAAATTGGGTAGCAGCAATTTCAAGCTTCTTGTTCATCTCATCTGTGTACTGACCTTTGTCATCCAATGAGTCGGCTTTTAAATACGCCTTATAGGCAACATTTAGTGAGTTTGGATCCAAGGCATTCACCGCTGGGTCTTTGCTGTCATAGATCGCATGGTAAATTTTCGCACGGTAGTACCAGGTTTTGGCGAGGTCTTTAGACTTGTCGTGTTGCGTAGTTTCATCGATAGCCTCTTTTGCTTTGTCCAGCTCTCCGTACTTTAAATATTGAAAAGCACTAACAACTTTTGCGCGTTGTGCATTGACTGATATACAGAGTGCGATAACAAATAGCGCAGTCAGCGTAGAATATCTAATTTTCATAGCAAACCCAAATTAGTTTTTATCATCTTCCTCTTCCTCGTCGCCAGCATCCTCCTGATCATCCTCTTCACGGTCTTCTGTACCTTCTTCCTCTTTCCGTTCTTCCGTATCTTCTTCCTCAGCTTGCATATCAGCATCTTCAGCTTCAGCAGCATCTTCACGCTTCGTCACTCCATTTTCTCCATCAATTGTTGGCTCATGGCTTTCTGTTAGAGCGTCATTTTCGTCCTCTTCTTCAATCTCTACCTTGGTCACCGCAGCGATGCTGTCTTTATCCTTGAGGTCTATTAGCTTAACACCTTGCGTGGCTCTTCCCATAACCCTCAACTTGTCGACCGACATACGAATCATAATACCAGACTTATTGATAATCATCAGGTCATTGCCATCTACAACATTCTTAAGCGCGATCAATTTTCCGGTCTTTGACGTTATATTGATGGTCTTTACTCCCTTTCCTCCCCTGTTGGTAATTCTATAGTCATCGATATGCGAGCGCTTTCCTATACCTTTCTCCGCTACAACCAAAATGGTCTCGTCCTCCCCTTTTACGCATACCATGCCAATGACTTCGTCTTTCTCATCTGCAAGCGTGATTCCTTTTACACCGGAAGCCCCCCTGCCCATAGGCCTTACTTTTTCCTCAAGGAACCGGATAGCCTTACCCGATTTTAAACCCATCAGAATCTGGCTGTTTCCGTCCGTTAATTTCGCTTCCAGAAGGTGGTCTCCTTCCCTGATTTTAATTGCGATGATTCCATTTGTTCGAGGCTTTGAGTACAAAGCCACTGTTGTCTTTTTAACAACTCCCTTTTCAGTACATAAAATGATGTAGTTGTTATTGATGAATTCTTCATCCTTCAGGTCTTTGATATTGATGAAGGTCTTAATCTTGTCATCAGGAGGAATATTTATCAAATTCTGAATGGCCCGGCCCTTGGATGTTTTGGATCCTTCAGGAATTTCATATACACGAAGCCAGAATACTTTTCCTTCTTGCGTAAAGAACAATAGATAGTTGTGCATAGAAGCCACAAACAGGAACTCTATAAAGTCTTCATCCCTGGTAATACTGCCTTTTGAGCCCTTCCCTCCCCTATTCTGGGTCCTGTACTCTTCCAGTGGAGTTCTCTTGATGTACCCAAGGTGCGAGATGGTAATAACCATGTCTTCGTCAGGGAACATGTCCTCTACTTTAAAGTCGGACGATGAATGCTCAATATTTGTTCTCCTGTCATCCCCATACTTGTCTTTTACTTCTTGCAGCTCATCCTTAATAATGTTCATCCTAAGGTCTTTGCTTTCGAGTATTTCTTTTAACCTTGTAATGATCTCCATCAGCTCCTTGTACTCATCCTGCAACTTTTCCCTCTCCAGTCCAGTAAGCTTCTGCAGCCTCATTTCAAGAATGGCCTTAGCCTGAATTTCTGAAAGCTCAAACTCCTTCATCAATCCATTCTTCGCGTCGTCAGGCGTTCTGGAGGCCCTAATCAACTTAATAACGGCGTCGAGGTTGTCTATAGCAATAATGAGCCCTTCCAGAATATGCGCTCTCTTCTCAGCCTGTGCCAACTCGTACTTAGTCCTGCGTACTACTACGTCGTGTCTGTGTTCAATAAAATGAACCAGTATCTGCCTGGTATTGAGCATTTCGGGCTTGCCGTTTACCAGCGCAATGTTATTTACGCTAAATGAAGACTGAAGCTGGGTTTGCTTGTAGAGATTGTTCAGCACAATATTGGCAATAGCTCCTTTTTTCAATTCGTATACTATGCGCATTCCCGACTTGTCAGATTCATCCGCGATGTTGGAAATGCCATCTATTTTCCTGTCGTTGATAAGATCAGCAGTTTTCTTGATCATATCTGCCTTGTTTACCTGGTAAGGAATTTCATAAACGATAATTCTCTCCCTGTCATTTCCAAATTCTTCCATTTCAAACTTGGCTCTGATCATAATTCTTCCCCTTCCAGTCTCGAATGCGCTTCTCACACCTTCATATCCGTAAATAGTACCTCCTGTTGGAAAGTCAGGCGCTATGATTAGCTTCATCAGCTCTTCATCCGTAATATCTTTGTTCTCGATGCACGCAATCGTACCGTTGATCACTTCGGTCAAGTTGTGTGGAGGCATATTGGTTGCCATTCCAACCGCAATTCCTGCACCCCCGTTGATTAGTAGATTTGGGATTTTAGCCGGAAGTACCGTTGGCTCCTTTAAAGTATCGTCAAAGTTGAGCTGCCATTCAACCGTATCCTTATCTAAGTCTGACAGCATTTCCTCGGCAATCTTTTCAAACTTGGCTTCGGTATAACGCATCGCTGCCGGCGGGTCGCCATCAACTGAGCCAAAGTTTCCCTGTCCGTTTACCAAGGGATATCGCAGTGACCAATGTTGTGCCATTCTCACCATTGTGTCGTAAACAGATGAATCTCCATGGGGATGAAATTTACCGAGAACCTCTCCCACTATCCTGGCTGACTTCTTGTGAGTTCCACCGGAGCGCAAACCCAATTCCATCATTCCGTATAACACTCTGCGGTGTACCGGCTTTAATCCATCTCTTACTTCGGGCAATGCGCGCGAGACAATTACAGACATCGAATAATCGATGTATGCGGCCTTCATTTCCTCTTCTATATTAATAGATATTACTCTGTCATCAGTTGGCATAAATCTTGCTATTTAACGGTTATTAATTGATCTTTAGATCAGGTTTAAAATAGTTACCGAAAATAGTGATTTTTAGTGATTTAAAGAGTGGAAAAGGGTGATTATTGTTAACAGTTTTGTGTTGAAAAAAAGGCATGTTTTAATCGTAATAATCCCTTGTGAATTATATTTTTGACATATTGAGCGATGTTGAATTTTGAAAGACCGAAATTAGTATGCTAAAACGGCATAGAATCAAACAAAATGGGCAACCATAACGTATACATAACGTCTGACCTCAAATGGTTTAGGCAAAGAAAAACCCATTAAATGGAAGCTAAATTTTCACCTAGAGTTAAGGATGTAATCTCATTCAGTCGTGAGGAGGCCTTGAGATTGAGCCACGATTACGTGGGTACTGAACACCTGTTATTGGGAATCATCAGAGAGGGAGAGGGCATTGCGATCAAGATTCTTAAAACCCTGGAGGTTGACATCGTGAAGCTGAGGAGAATGATAGAACACATTATTAAAAAGGGGAAGGCCCAATCCCCTTCCGCGTCTGGAAATATTCCACTTGTGAAGCAGGCGGAGCGTGCATTAAAGATTACCTACCTTGAGGCCAAGCTTTTTAAAAGCACTAAGATCGGAACGGAACACTTGTTGTTGGCTATTCTCAAAGATGATGACAACGTAGTAACGCAAGTTTTGAGTCAGCTGGGTGTTGATTATGACAATGTAAAAGAAGAGCTTGAAATCATGAGCTCTATTCCAAAGGCGGAGTTTCCTGGAAGTCCAACTGATGATAGTGATGAAGACGAAGAAGAAGATGATGCGTCTTTCAGAAGTAGTAGCACCAAGCGAATAGCAGATTCTAAGACAAAGACGCCTGTACTCGACAACTTCGGCAGGGACATAACGAAGCTCGCAGAGGAAGACAAGCTCGACCCAATTGTTGGAAGGGAGAAAGAAATTCAGCGTGTTTCTCAAATTTTAAGTCGCAGAAAGAAGAACAACCCCATCCTGATAGGAGAGCCAGGAGTTGGTAAATCGGCAATTGCGGAGGGGCTTGCGCTCAGAATAGTACAAAGAAAGGTTTCACGGGTGTTGTTCGATAAGCGAGTAGTTACGCTGGATTTGGCGGCATTGGTAGCGGGAACGAAGTACAGAGGGCAATTTGAAGAGCGAATGAAGGCAGTGATGAATGAGCTGCAAAAATCACCGGATGTTATCCTTTTTATAGATGAGATACACACTATTATCGGCGCAGGTGGGGCTTCGGGCTCATTAGATGCATCAAATATGTTCAAACCTGCCCTGGCGCGCGGAGAGATTCAATGTATCGGCGCTACCACTTTGGACGAATACCGGCAACATATAGAAAAAGATGGGGCTCTTGACCGTAGATTTCAAAAAGTACTTATTGAACCGACTACTACAGAAGAGACCATTGAAATTCTCAACAATATTAAGGAGAGGTATGAGGATCACCACAAGGTCAAATACACGGATGATGCCATCAATGCTTGTGTACAATTAACGGCCAGGTATATTACGGATAGGTATTTACCAGATAAAGCTATCGATGCGCTAGACGAGGCCGGATCTAGGGTGCATATCATCAATATCAATGTTCCACCCAAAATAAAGGACATAGAGAAGAAGATAGAGGGGGTAAAAGTTGAAAAGAACAAGGTGGTAAAAAGGCAGAAGTATGAAGAGGCTGCCAAGCTGAGGGATACTGAACGCAGGTTGCTTGAAGAGCTGGAAATTGCCAATAGTGAGTGGAATGAAGAGACAAAGAATAGCCGCGAAGTAGTTGATGAGGACAGTGTAGCTCAGGTTGTTGCCATGATGACGGGTGTTCCAGTTCAGAGAATAGCGCAGACCGAGGGTAACCGTCTGGTGAATATGGATGCCGAAATTCAGGAAAAGATTGTAGGCCAGGATAGCGCCATCGGGAAAATTGTGAAGGCGATTCAGAGAAATCGCGCTGGACTTAAAGATCCAAATCGGCCAATAGGTTCATTTATATTTCTGGGCCCTACTGGAGTTGGTAAAACACAGCTTGCTAAGATATTGTCTGCCAATTTATTTGACAGCACTGATGCGCTTATACGGATCGATATGAGTGAATACATGGAGAAATTTGCTGTATCCAGATTGATTGGTGCGCCCCCCGGCTACATAGGATATGAGGAAGGTGGCCAGCTAACCGAAAAAGTGAGGAGAAAGCCTTATGCAGTAATTCTTCTTGACGAAATTGAGAAAGCCCACCCAGATGTATTCAATCTATTGTTACAAGCCTTAGATGACGGACAAATGACGGATTCGTTGGGTAGGAAAATTGATTTTAAGAACACTATAATTATTATGACCTCCAACATTGGCTCTCGACAGCTGAGCGATTTTGGTAAAGGAGTTGGTTTTAACACCAAGGCTAGAGATGAGAGTGGCGCGCATTATTCGAAAAGCGTTATTCAAAATGCCTTGAAAAAGGCTTTCTCTCCTGAATTCTTAAACAGAGTTGATGACGTGATAATTTTCGATGCATTAACTCGTGATAGCATTCATAAAATTATAGAGATTGAACTACAGCAGCTATATGGAAGAGTAGAAGATCTGGGTTATGAACTAAAAATTAATGACCAGGCAAAGGACTTTATTGTAGAGAAAGGCTATGATGAAAAATTTGGCGCCAGGCCATTAAAAAGGGCCATCCAAAAATATGTGGAGGATCCACTGGCTGAAGAAATCATTAAATCGAAACTCAAGGAGGGCGATGTTATTTCTATAAGCCTCAATAAGAACGGCGAGGAATTGAACATAAAGGTCTCCAAACCTAAAGTGAAAGGGAAGGTTTCAAAGAATAATGGTGCACCAAAGGTAAAGAACAACCTGGGAAAAGGGGCATCAGGCAAGAAGAGTGATTAATTACGTACCCCCACTCTACCTGTAATTCACAAAGACTATCTTGCAAAAGGTTTTTTTATCAGTAAGCGACGGAGAGTTTTTTATCATCTCGCTTATCCATGGCGGGTCGTTATCCGAAGATTTACGATAAATGTAATCTACATCGAGTGTTACACCCTCCTTTGGCCTTTCCGGTACATCTTCTATTGCGTTGGTTGTGTACATCTCTTTATCCCAGATCTTTAAATACTGTTTAAATGATGCTGTTTTTGCTTTTTTATCTCGCTGAGTTTCGAATAAACTGAATTCGGGCAGCCTGGATTCATAAAAACTTTCCAGCGCGTCAGCGGTAATCGGCACCGCAAATACTTGTACTCTTAACATCAAATAGTCTGAGGGTTCTCCCTTATCTCTAATTTGTTGAATGACTCCCTTTGTTTCATCAGGCAAGAATACTACACTAGATGGAAGTGGAAATATCTGCAAGTCCCTTAGTAGCAGATAAACAGGCAATTTCCCATTCGCAGCGTGTTTCGTGAATATTCTAGCTTCTTCAAACCTTCTTTTGGCTGATAGATACAATGCCAGCGTTTCTCGGTATTCATTATTCTCCAGATCTACCGAAATTGCCGTTTTGCAGAACTTCACCGCTTTGGCATAATCCCTGAATTCAAATGACGTGGTAGATTCTGTTGTTACGTTTTCTCTTATCCCATACAGTCTTGCCTTCCAGTAATTAGCCTCGGCGTTATCCGGTTCCATTTCTAGTGCTTTATCCAGCATTTCATGCAGTTTGTCAATGTATTTCTCCTGCCTTAATCCAAGTTTTGCGTAGAGGATAAGGGCATCTACATCAGAAGAATGAACTTTTAAGTACTTATCTAACTTAGATGCAATGAGGTCGTGATCAGCGTCGGTTATGATATCAAATTTTCTAACGAGCCCCGATATATTAGCAATCGTCCAGGCCTTATCATCCGATGGATCAAAACCGTAGAGGTCGTCATATCCAGTGTTTTTCCAGCCTGCACCTTTTTCATCAAATCTGGCCAGGCCACCACCGTATGTTGCAACCCATTTGATGCCAGCTCCATCAATCGCAATGCCACGTACTTCATTAAAAGGCAAGCCAGAGTTAAGCGTATTGTACACGGTCCATGGGCTGGTATTTTCATCTGTACCCCTGGGGTCAAATCTCGCCAATCCACCCGAGACTGTTCCAATCCAAATTATTCCTTCCCCATCGATCTTCATCGAATACACTTTGTTATCTGGCAAGCCCGAATTTGACTGATCAAACACCTCCCATTTATCTTTCCCGTCAAATTTGGCAAGGCCTCCTTCAGTGCCAATCCAAATATTGTTATCTGCATCAAAACAGATAGGATACACGGCATTACTTGGCAGTCCTGAGTTAAAATCTGTATAAATGGCCCAGGTGGCATCCCCATTAAATTTGGCAATTCCCCCGAATAGTGTTCCAATCCACTTATTTCCGTCCTTGTCAATGGCTATAGATCTGATAAGATCATCTATCAAAGGTGAGTTGGTAGATTTGTATGTGGTCCATTCTTTTCCATCAAATTTCACAACACCATCTCCATAGGTGCCGATCCAAACTCCTATCGCGTCATCTCTTAGGGCAGAGGAAGCCTGGCTGCGATCAATAGCAACCGGGTATATGTCATCGTTTGGAAGCCCTGAATTTTCGCTGGTATAGGTTATCCATGTTGTATCTCCATCAAACATACATACGCCGGTTCCAGTTCCAAACCAGATGTTACCCTGTCTGTCAATAGCAATGGAATCAACATGGTTATTGCTTATTCCCGATGTAGTCTCGTTGAATACTTCCCATTTCTCATTGCGGTCAAAGCGTACACCCCCATCTCCTGCTGTTCCCAACCAAATATTGCCATTGTTGTCCATTGCGATTGATTTGAGCTTATTCTCTGGCAGGCCCGAGTTTTTATTATTATATACCTGCCATTGAGGGCCCTGCGCCAGGCAGTCAACACCAGCAATGAGACACAGTGCCAAAACCGTATTTCGGTAACAAATCCTCATAACTTCCTACACATACTAATTAAGACATTAATAGAGGCTTAAAAATATGAATAATTAATACAAACTGAAATTCAGGGTAAAAAAGGATCAGAAGGGCGAAGTGAGATTAATATATCATTGTTACTTTGCCTACCAGTTTGTGCTCTACACCTTCCTGGTCGTATGTAACGATTAGCCAAATGTATGTATCCATTTGTGCCT
>DTRI01000316.1:13516-24914 GCA_012966015.1 Flavobacteriales bacterium
GTGTGGTGGGGTATATACTGCCTTCTTCTTGCCTTTATTAACAGTGCCATCCCACTGGTTTCGGATGTTGTCAGTCTCAAAGATTTTATCTCCCCACCTATTGAAGATGTACATATTGAAGTTATCCAGGTCTATTCCTGTTCCTTTGGGGAAGAAGGTCTCATTCATTCCATCGCCATTCGGTGTAAATGAATTGGGTGCAAACAGGCTGAAATCGCCTTTTATAACGATGTCTCTCGATGCGGTTTCAGAGCATCCTAAACTGTTTGTGGTGGTTAGTACAACCGTATACACACCCGGTGCATTCTGAGGGAATGTATGCGTCGGACTGGCCACGGTAGCTCCGGAACCATCGCCAAAATCCCATGAATAGGTTGTCGCTCCCAATGACATATCATAGAAGATAATATCCGTGTTAAATATGGTTGTTACATACATATCAGCGCCAAAAGCGGGAATGTTAGGCAATGCAGGGGCAGAAGTAATAGAATCTATAAGAAATACCGGGCAGCCGTTGGCATCCGTCACTTCCACTACATACAATCCAACACATAGATTAATGGCCATCGCTGTAGTCTGATTTTGCGGATCATTCCATAGATAATTATAAGGCGTCACACCTCCACCAGTGGTTATGGTTATCAATCCATCACAGTCATAAGTACAATTTACGCCAATATTCGCTGCGGTAGCAGTTAACTTCGGTGGTGCAATGATAGTGAGGCTGGCGTTTACTGAGCACCCCTGGTCATCTGTAATGGTAGCGGTATAATTCCCACTGCATAAATTTATTGCTGTGGCCGTACTTTGATTCGCACCATCATCCCATGAATAGATATATGGTGCTGTTCCTCCGATTGCACTTACAGTTGCAACTCCATCACATTGACCATCACAAAGAATATCTGCAGCGGGTACTGTCGTAGCCACGAATACGGGAGGTTCGGTGATAGTGATAGACAGAGTTCCAAGGCATCCGACACTATTAGATACAGTTACATTATAAACTCCTGCACAAAGATTAGTTGGTGTTGCTGTTGTCTGTCCATCATCCCATATGAAGCTATAAGGTGGCGATTGTTCCGTTACCTCTATCTCTCCTTCACCATCACAATATCCATAGCAGGAAACTCCTGTTGTAGATACTTCAATGGGTGTGACACTAGATAATTCAAGGATATCTATATTGTCGATCATCATACAACCTTCGCTGTCGGTAACCTGAACTGTGTAAGCTCCTACACACAAGCTCGTAGCGGTGCCAGTGGTTTGAGTCCCGGTGTCATCCCATAGATAGGCATAGGGTGCTGTACCTCCACTAAGTGTAGCTGTTGCCTCTCCATCACATATACCTATACAAGTGGCATCCGTAACAACCGTTTGAATAGTTGGTGATGGCAAGCTGGCAGAATCTGATAATGTACAGTTATTTGCATCTGTGACTATTGCAGTATATACCCCACCACACAATCCAGTGGCAGTAGATGATGTTTGACTTCCGGAATCATCCCATAGATATGTATATGGGCCAGTACCTCCGGTAATGGCCACAGTTGCTGTACCATCACATAATCCAGCACATGCTGCTGTTGCCTGCGACAATAATGGTGCAGGTTCAAGAATAATTACATAAGAAGTGTCGGTACATCCTTTAATATCTGCAACTACAACCATATGCGTATCAGCACACAATGTTATGGCTTGAGCATTTATCTCTCCATTATCCCATAAGTACACATAAGGAGCCAATCCTCCCGTTGGATTCACTGTTGCGATTCCGTTGCAATCGTTATAACAACTTACATCGGTGGAATCGAGCATGGCAGCATTGACAAGTCCCCCATCAGACAAAGTGTCTGTTTTTAGTGATATACAGCCAGTTGCATCCGTAATGGTAACGGTATATATTCCCGCACACAATCCAGTTGCTGCGGCTGTTAGCTGAGTGTCGAGGTCATCCCATATATAAGTATAAGGAGCAACTCCCAGTGGAGTTGCAGTTGATGCACCATCACACCACCCGGCGCAGCTGACATCTACTGTAGCCAGGTTAATATCAAATCCTCCCGGTGCAACATTTACCGTATCTGTTAGAATGCAGCTTCCGTTGTCTACTGTAACCACATAGGTTGTAGGTACCTGAGGAGATACAAAAGGATTGGGGATGGTGTCATTGCTTATATTAGTGTTGGGTGTCCATGAAAATTGAGGAATTATCAGATCCGTGCAAACAGAGAACTTGGTATTGGGCCTGTTGTTACTCGTTGTCTGTGAGGCTGTATATGGACATGCTGCTGTACCATCAGACCGATAGTAGATGGCCGAAGTATATCCTGTTGTGGTATATGGTGAGGCGCTATTGTTGGTATACGCAGTGGACAAGTTGTTGTAACATATTTCAACAATAATGTTGGATGTGCCATCCCAATCATAAGGGGAATCTAAAATGTGATTATTCAGACCTGTACTTATCGCGATATTCTTCGGTGTGAATACAGTGGTCAATCCAGCTTGCCAGCTTGTAATACTTGATATGCTCGTACAGCCTATTTTGATTTGGTAGGAATTGTATTGAGTGGTACCAAAGATGGTGGTAACATAGAATCCTATTTCAGTAAATGTTCCTGCGGTAACTCCTGCTGCTGTAAGATCTGTAGCAGTGTACAGAAACTGATGTTTCGCATTTCTGTACCAGTTTCCATATGGCGCAGGATAAACTGTTGAGCTATTTGTCAACGTTCCGGTTCCCACGGTGTAAGGATTGTTACCACCAGATCCTCCGCATCCCGCCGTTAATCCACATATTGCGGGCGCTTGTGCACCGGTTGGGCCCTGATAAACTGCAAGTAGTGGAACACTGTCACCCAAACACATGGCTGTATCCGGATTAACCGTTACCTTGCTAACGCCTACATCAATGGTTTTTGTATCGAGACAGACACCATCGGTAACAATAATGGTATAGGTCATATTTGAATCAGGGCTAATCGTTACATTATCAGTGATACCAACAACATTACTGTCCATGTCCAGCCAGGTAATTGTATACGGTGGAGGCGTTAGTGGCGTCCAGCGAAATGCATCATTGGTGGCGTTCCAGCTGGTACTGTTTCTTCCCGGTGCGGGAAATCCCAATGTTCCTCCTGCATTTTCAATACCCATTGTATGGTTACCTCCGTCAGATGGCATGCTCGTGGTATGAATTTCTATAAAATTAGAACCTTCGTAAAGCAGTATCTGGGTTGTGATCGCATTACCACCACCATAGTGCTGAATGGAATTAATGTTAATAATACAGACTCTGTTCGGAGCCGCGCCAACAGTTAGGTAGTCAACTGTTCCACCCGCGGTTGGATTGAGATCCTCCCAGGCCCAGGCTATCAGGTTATTGGGTGCCGTGCCATTTGGGATTACCTGGCCACTACAACAGCCATTGGATGAGGCTGCATCAAAAGTTATGAAACCATTCGAGCTAATGTGAAATTGGTCGTAGTAATTGCAAATGAACACAAAATCGAAACCTATATTCAATCCTCCTGATACAAAATCGTCTCCCAGGATAACATTTGTTCCTGTGCCACTTAAGGGTGAAAAGGGTACAGTGCTCACATTATATACATTGCAATTTCCCGGATCAATATTGGCATGAACTTGTGTTTGGCTACCAAAACACAATATGGCATCATCTACTGTGGGTACCGAAGACAGGGGTGTTGGGCTCACCGTAACCAGCTGATATAATTGTTTGGTACACCCATTTGGCGCGGATACGGATACCTGATACGCAGTTGTACTGGAAGGCGAAGCGATAGGATCGGGAACAGAATCTGAGCTCAGTGAAGTTGATGGGGTCCAGCTATAGACATAAGATCCTGCGGGGCTGGCAAAGGCATTTAATTGCGCTGAACCTCCATTGCATAATATTTGATCTCCTGAAGTAGTTAAGGTGAAATCTGTTACGACATTAACCGTAATTGTATCTACGTTACTACAGCTACCGCTTAGATCACTGGTAACTACGTAAGTTTGGGTTGTTGGCGGGTACGCTAAGGGATTGTAAATGGTGTCATTATTCAAAAACAGCGGCGGCGACCATTGAAAAATAGTACCGCCCCCAACAGTTAGTTGGGCAGTGTCTCCATCGCAAAGGAAAAAATCACCACCTGCATAGGTGCCACTGATGACATTTATAGAAAATGCAATTGTAGAAGTTCCAATTACCGGACAGCCATTGTCCTGAAAAGTAACTGTATAGAAATTGAGGCCAATATCATCAATTTGAGGAGTCCAGTTAAGGCTTACAACAATTGGATTGACTCCGGTTTGCGTGAGCGTTGCTCCAGGTATGGCGATAGCAATATTGCTATTGAAAAATATAGAGTCGGGAATATCTGGATCCGCCACTATGTAATTATAGGATAAAGATGCCCCAACGCACGCTTCTACTGTAAGAGAATCTACCCAGGTAGAGTTTTGAAGGTTAAAGATGCCAGGCGCCTGAAGAGCCGGTTGAAAATTGCTACAGTTCAGCACGTCAATTACCTGAATATCCCTCATTGTAGTACCTATCAACACGCCATTGCGATATTCCTCCACTAATATTGTTACCACGCAAACCTGGTTTCCGGTAGGTTCAAAATCCATTTGTCCCGTTTGTGTATTGAACAAAACACTGCCACTCGTTGTAAATATGGGGTAGGTTGGCGTATATCCAGCTGTATAACCTATGGGGGTTCCTCCAGCGGATAAGGGGTTCACAAGCGTGTAAACAATTGAATCTCCATCTGCATCAACAGCACCATGGTTATAATTATACATCTGCTGATTACAGGTATAAGGTACAGGCAGATTGGTGAAAATTGGTGAAGAGTTGCATCCATTGGAATTATTTAAAGTCGCCTGTATGTACATTTCCTCACCGGCTGGATTTACCAGGTTATCAATTAAGGGATTACGACAGCAATGTGTCCAGCTCAATGTCCAGTCTGAACATGGCACCAGGGTAACCGTATCAGTGTATATCCACTGTTCAACGCCGGGCTGAGAGCCTCCCTGACAGGTGCTGACAGCAGTTGGGCACAACAAAGATACCTCCACCATGCTCACATTTTGTAACGAGATATTCATGTTTCCACAACTGGAAGTAATAACAATTGGCATGGAGCTGGGGGCATTAATACCACTACAATCCCTGTAAAACGCAAGGGTGATAGCATACTGGTCACCTCCAAGGCATGTATAAGTTAGGTCAGCACCCATAGCGTGAGATGCTTGCGCTCTCTCAGTAATGAGAACTGAGAATGAACAAGACAAGAGAAGTATATATAGGAAATTCCTTATCACGTTCTGATAAAGTTCAAATGGATGTAACAAAAGTCTAAACACTCCGCTTTTAAAAAAATAAAATTTTGTTTCTTAAAATTTTACTTATTAATTATCGCATTCAGTGTAAATATACGAAATTTACTTCTATGTCCTGACTACAAAGTTGATAAAATTACCAACATGTTTAATCTTAAACAAATTAGCTTTATTTGCTCTTTTATGCAACATAAAACTGCCCTTTCTAATCAGGAGCAAAATTTGCCCATCGCCTGGTTATAAAATGACTATATATTTAGACGTATTTACTGATGAAAAGGTTGCCTTTTTTTTACATTTCTAATCAGGTGAAATCCAATCAACATCCTTGCGCAGCTGCCTTAGGGTGTTTTCTTCCGGGCTCCCGGCAGGGGGAGCGTGATTATAAGTCCATTTTGAGTGTGGGGGTAAGCTCATTAGAATAGATTCTACTCTTCCACCTGTTTCCAGGCCAAACTTTGTTCCTCTGTCATATATCAGGTTGAACTCGGTATATCTGCCTCTTCTCAATGCCTGCCAGCCCAATTCATTATCCGTATAATCCTCATTTCTCCGCTTATTCGCCAGCTGCTCGTATGTTGGATAAAAGCTATTGCCTACTTCCTTAACAAAGTCGAAGATACTTTCAATGCTGGAATCCGTAGTTTCTGATAGCCGATCGAAGAAAATACCCCCTACCCCTCTTGTTTCTTTTCTATGTTTGACAAAGAAGTAATCGTCTGCCCATTTTTTAAATGCAGCATAATAACTACTGTCGTGTTTGTCGCAAGCATCCTTAAGCTTTTGGTGGAACATTTGGGCATCTTCTTTAAATATATAATGAGGGCTTAGATCTATTCCTCCTCCAAACCAGTTTGCAAGATTCATCTCTTTTCCATGAACCTCCAGGTATCGGACGTTCATATGAATGATGGGCATCATCGGATTTATCGGATGCAAGACTATAGATACACCAGTAGCGAAGAAAGTAGAATCCTGATCTGAATCTTGTTCAATCTCCAAAGTCTTTAACATGTTCTCAGGTACTTTTCCATGAACTTCTGAAAAATTTACGCCTCCCTTTTCAATGAGCGCTCCGCTTTCGATAACCCGCGTGATGCCACCTCCACCAGCTTCTCTACGCCACCTATCTGTTCCGAATGCAGCTTGCCCATCGAGCCTTTCAAGCTTTGTGCAAATTTCATTTTGCAGCTGCTCAAACCAGGATGAAACTTGCTTTTTGTCGATTGCCATAGACTAGAAAAATAATAAAAATCGGTGTACAGAATGAACAGCTTATCCTTTGCTACTTAGCCATGAGATATTCAATCTCAGTAATTGTCTTCGGCACGCAATCCGAAAGCACTTCATAGCCATCTTTCGTAATCAGAATATCATCTTCAATCCTGATGCCGATGTTCCACCACTTCGGGTCACAGTCTGAACCTTTTGGAATGTAAATTCCGGGCTCTACGGTTAGCACATTACCCGGAGCCAGCGATCCATTCAGCCCAATATCATGAACATCTAATCCAAGGTAATGTGATGTTCCGTGCATGAAATACTTTCTGTAATCCATTCTCTTTTTTATAACTCCATTCTGAACCAGGCCTTGTATGATGATCTTGGTAGATGCTTCATTGGGTGCCCAAAATTTATTTCCTTTTTTACACGCTTCTATTCCGGCATTTTGCGCATCCAGTACAATGTTGTAAATGATTTTCTGTTCTTTCGTAAATTTTCCGTTAATAGGTAATGTCCTTGTGATATCGGCCGAGTAATTGTGATATTCAGCCCCTATGTCTATCACCAAGAGCTCGCCGTCCTGCAGCTCATTCCTGTTTGAAGTATAGTGAAGAATACAGCTATTTTTTCCACCGCCTATTATAGAAGGGAATCCAGGGCTCTCAGCGCCTTGAAACTTGAAGCCAAATTCAATAATTGCTTCAGCTTGGTACTCATACATACCTGGCTTCAGCTTAGCGATCAAATCATGCTGGGCTCCACAGGTAATTTCTATTGCCTTTCGCAACAAAGCTATTTCTTCCGGCTCCTTAATTTCTCTCAAGGTCGCCATAAATTCTTTCAGCATTTGAAGATCTACGTTTTTCCTGGTGGAATCTAACATCTGAACGAAATGCTTTTTTAAACTGAATAGGTCCCTTCTGTTTTTATCATCATCCGTAATGCTCGTATGGTCTACAATATAAAATACCTTGTCGAACTTGTAAAAATCGAAATCAAATTCTGTGAACATTCCGCTGGCAAATACATATTTTAATCCGAGAAGCTCTTTGGCCTTATCAACACCTAACGTCTTCCCGCTCCATATTTCTTTCATAGAATCTCTCGGCTGAATGAAGAGTATTTCTTTCGAGTCAAAAGACTCAACTCTCTGCTCCTCCTTAAATACAATCAGCATTGCATGAGGCTCATTAAGCCCCGTCAGGTAAAAGAAATTGGGGTCTTGATGGAATTCGAAATCTACATCGTTTGAACGATTTTTGATGGAGCTTGAAAAAATGATTGCCGCTGAATTCTCCGGCATAATAGCTCGAAGATCCTCCCTCTTTTTTGCGTGGAACTCCTTGTCCAGCGCCGGGGCCTCGAAATCAACATTCGAAAAGTGTGCGCTGGGAACAATTGAATCTGCTTCTTGCGCATTGGAATGCATGGCCAGAAACTGTAATACCCCTACAATAAGAGTTACATTGCTAAGAAATCGGAGAGCTCTTGCTTTTGTTCTGTTATTCATCGCGAGCCATGCGTCTAAATTTAATTCAGCAGTCTATGGCGCCGGAGTAACAAAAAAGCCAATTGACGATCACAGTCAGCTCCTCTAATGAGAAAACCCAGACTAAAGTGTGAATTTGGTAGAGCAATTACAAGTTCCGCTTACCAAGCTTGCCTCGGATTCACAGTTGCTCTTGCTTTGGTCTTGACTATCGCTATCACCGCACACTTCCTGATCTGAAATTACATAACCTTGTGGGTTGGTTACTTTACATGTTACACATTTAGTACAGGAAGAAAAAGAAAGGGCCATCCCAACTAAAGCGATAACGGAGAGAATTTTAATGGATTTTTTCATAGCATTCTGTTCTGTGATTTTGTATGGCGCAATGATAGGATATATTTAAGAATGGCACACGAAAATTAACCGAAAGTTTTAAACGGAAATATGTTAATAACTGAAAATGCAGAAGTTCTTATCTCCAGGACTGAAGATAACCCTTGGACTTGGCTTCTTTGATGCAGTTATAAAGACCATTTTTATCTATATTTCTCAACCCTGCTGAAGATACTTTTAGTGTTATCCACCGGTCTTCTTCTGGGATATAGAACTTCTTTGTGTGGAGATTGGGATAGAATTTTCTCCTGGTCGCCTTCTTGGAGTGCGCGACATTGTTGCCGGACATCACTTTCTTACCTGTAAGTTCACAAACTCTTGACATCTTAAATAGTTGTTTTTTAAATCCGTCTTCGCGTTCCGCTTCAGCGGACGTGAAGTAATGGTTATTTCCTTACTTTCTCTGCTCAACATATGCTTTCCAAGCAAGTGTTCAGATCAGCCCATTTATTTCGGAGTGCAAAGAAAGAGATATTAATCTGTTCTACCAAAAAGATATGGGATAATTATCTACCCCTTATTAAGTCAATTTAAGGATTTCTTTCCTTAACATATTCAATGCGGTCATTGCAGTGATCTCGATATTTCTCGTTCTGTCTCCTCCAAACCTATATTTTTTCGCATAAGCGCTTCCGTTTCCCGAGATTCCGATCCAGACGGTTCCTACCGGCTTTTCTTCATTACCTCCATCCGGACCGGCTATTCCAGTACATGATATGGCAAAGTCAGTATTCATTTTTATCCTTACAGATTCTGCCATGCCAATTGCAACGTCTTCGCTTACCGCACCCTTCTGCTCAATGATAATTGGATCGATGGCCAGCTGATCAGTTTTTATGTCGTCAGAATAGGTAATCATTGATCCTTTATAGAACGCAGAGCTACCCGGGTATTGAGTTAATAAATGCGCTATATAGCCACCTGTGCAGCTTTCGGCTGTCGATACTGACAGTCCCTTGCCTTGTAGTAGCTTACCAACTACTTTGGGTAAATCCTCTTCTTCATTTCCATAGATGTAGCCGGGAATGATCTTTTCCAGTTGCAAAACGTGATTTTTCACCAGGCTCTCAGCACTAGCCAGGTCTCTGCTTGTAATAGATAGCCTCAAACGTACAGATCCAGCTGAAGGAAGATATGCCAGCTTAATTCCATCTTTGGCAACCGCTTCTTCCCAGCCTGCAATCTTCTCGCCCAAAAATGACTCCCCAATACCCTGGGTAAGGACCGTGTGCATCACTATATGAGGAAGATCCAAATCGTTTTTTAATTTGGGTAGCACTTGTTCCTTCATCATGCTTTTCATTTCATAGGGCACTCCCGGCATAGAAACATATATTTTCCCACGCTCTTCAAACCACATTCCGGGAGCGGTTCCTTTCTCGTTTCTCAAGACCATACAGTTCTCGGGAACTTCCGCTTGCTTTTTATTGACCTCGATCATTTCAACATCAAAGGCCTTGAATAAATTGGTCACGTCTTCCAGTACTTCAGCGTTGATAATCAACTCACTGTCAAAGTACTTAGCCAGCGTCCTTTTTGTGATGTCGTCTTTTGTTGGCCCCAGGCCTCCCGTTATAAATATTATGTCGACTCTATCTTTAGCTAGGCCTAAAGCCGCAAGTATATGATCTGTATTATCTGAAATTGAAGAAATCTGCACCACTTCTATCCCAATTCTGCTGAGCTCCTTTCCCATCCACGCAGAATTCGTATCGACTATCTGGCCGATTAGTATTTCGTCTCCTATGGTGATTATTTCAGCAGTCATAGCAGCAAGTGGTTAGGAATATTCGCTCTGAGATTGATGGGTTAGCTGCTTCAACATAGTGCGTACACCCATTCATCTAATAGCACAAGAATGATGGGAGTTCCCATCGAAAAGCAATCTAAAATCTATAAATTCTTGTCTTATAATACTGCTGTCAGCTTCTTGGGAACAGGAACAACACTCATTACAGGAATTTCAGAGTTATTGATAATCGCCTGAGCCGCTGACCCTATGAACATATCCGTAATGTCATTCTCCTGTTGTGTCATGATCATGATCAGTCCGGCATCAACTTTTTTGGCATAGTCCAAAATGAGATCTGCCAGCTTCTTTCCCCCGCTATCTCTAATAAACTCACTGGTAGCAATAATTCCCTTACCCTGAAGAAAATTAATAACCTGAGCCTCTTGTTTTTTCATTTTGGCCAAAAGAGTCTTGTCTGAGGTGTATGCTACGGAAACCACACTCACCTTAACACCGCCATACAACTTAGAGAGCCAAATAGCTTTTGCTACCTTTTCCTTAGTCTCCTTACTTAAATCAAGTGGCAGAAGGATATTATCCAGCCCTGGCTTGATATCAGTTCCCTTTACCGAGATTACTGGAATTTTTGATTCCCGCACTACCCTCAGCGTGTTTGATCCAATAAATTTCATTAACCCCATTGAACCTGAAGTGCCCATCATAATCAGAGTGGCCCCAATCATTTCGGCTACCTCATTGATCTTCTCATATATTTTACCATGTGACAGCATCGAATTTATGTGGATGCCTGATTCTTGTGATTTTTCAGCAGCTAATTTCGACATCTTCTCGGTGGTACGTTTGGCCATGTCATCGCGTTCAGTGCTAGAGATATACTTATTAAAAAATCCATAGTCTTCAATAACATTCACAATGGTTATTTCACCATTGATAACTTTTGCCAGATTAATTGCCTGATCTAAAGCCACTAAGGTAATCTCTGAAAAGTCAATTGGAATAAGGATTTTCTTTTTATCTGTGCCTTGACGCATGGTGTCTTTTTTATTGGTTAAATTCGCTGCAAAACTAAGAAAATTACCAGTGCATTTTCATATAAAGCTTGATTTATCAACAATCTAAAATAGTAAAGTAAGTTACGAAAAATTGGAAGAATGGAAAATATGAATTGGTGTGGT
>DTRI01000317.1 GCA_012966015.1 Flavobacteriales bacterium
AATTTTATACCTTAATGTTCTCGTAACATGTATGAAGAAGATGAGGGTCTATGTGATAATTTAAGAAAAAATATTAAATTTTTTTTACATAAACATTAAAATTGAAGAGGCACTATGAAAAATATGCAAAGAATAATTGTAACGACACTGTTTTTATCTTTAGTTTATCTACCAAACAGTATTTCTGCAAAAACATATAATGAAGCCCCAATGCTGGCGAAACTTGTCGAGCAAGGAAAACTTCCTCCAGTCGAACAACGCCTTCCAGATAATCCATTGGTCGTAACTCCACATGAGCGAATTGGTAAGTATGGTGGTACATGGCGTCAGGGGATGAGAACGATAGCCGATTGGGGACTAGTTAATAGGCAATCAACACATCACGATGGACTGGTTCGCTGGAAACTGGACATGTCTGGATGGAAACCAAACCTTGCACACAAAGTTGATGTAAATGATGATGCCTCAGAGTTTACTTTCCATTTGCGTAAAGGCCTAAAATGGTCTAATGGAGTTCCTTTTACAGCAGACGATATCACCTTCTGGGTCAATGATCTAGTTGCAAACAAGGAATACGGAATGAAGTATGCGCCAAGTGATAGATTTATGGCAGGTGGAGAGACTTTCAAGGCAACGAAAATTGATGCATACACAGTAAAGATCAGTTTTGTTCGTCCTAAAGGCTTATTTTTGTTGAATCTCAGTATTGGTGAGGCAGGTCAGGAACCAATGCGGTATCCCTTTCATATACTTAAGAAATATCATCCAAAATACAACAAAACTAACCTTGATCAACTCATTGCTGAAGCAGGCGTAGGTACCTGGCCTGAATTAATGGGGATAAAGGGAGGATTTTACAACTCGCATGGTCTTACTGCTGACCCGCGCTATCATAAATGGTTTCCTGTTGTAGGTCCTTATAAAATCATTCAAGATCCTGATGATTCAACTACTGAACTAATATATGAACGGAATCCTTATTACTGGAAGGTTGATACTGAAGGTAATCAACTTCCTTATTTGGATTTTCAACAATACACGATTTTTAATGACCAGGAAGCGATTGCACTTGCGGCTGCCAACGGTCAAATCGATTTTGAGTGGCGTCATATATGTACAAATCCAAAGTTCAGACCGCTACTTGTAGACAACCAGAAAAAAGGAGATTATCGATTGATCCCAACTGATTACACTTATGCTAATGAGATTGCGATCAAACTAAACCTAAATCATAAGGATTTGGTCAAGCGTGAAGTTTTTCAGAATAAAAAATTTCGTATCGGCTTATCTCACGCAATCGATCGGCAGGCGATTATCGATAGTGTGTTTGCAGGTGTAGGAGAACCAGCAAATATGAGCCCGCTTAGAAATTCTGGAATGTATCGTAAGTCAATGGCTAATCAATACGTTGAGTACAATGTTGATCTGGCCAACAAATTCTTGGATGAGGCCGGCTATTCAAAGCGAGACTCTAATGGGATCCGTCTAGGGCCTGATGGGAAACCAATTCGGATCGCAGTTGATACCATTGCAGGAATTTTATCAGATTCCGGGGAGCTAGTTGCAAATGACTGGCGGGCTGTAGGAATAGGTGCGCAGTTCAATGAAATTGAAAGATCATTTCATACGAAGCGAATCTTCGAAAACGGACATGATGTTGTTTTTTGGAGTGGTGATGGAGGAACACGTGGAGATCTTTACTTAAATCCACGTGTGTTTGTTCCGACAAGTCCTTTTGAATCCGAACACGCGACAAGATGGGCATTATGGAATCAGAATCCAAATGCTCCTGGAGCGCAGGTTCCACCCCCTAAAGTCCAGAAAATGTATACACTTCTGGATGATTTTAATGCGGCAAACACTCAGGAAGGACAAGAGGGATTAATGAATCAGATCCTTGATCTGGTTGAGGATACTTTTCATGTAATAGGTATCATGTTCCCTAATCCGACCTGTACACTTGCTAAAAACAACTTCCGAAATGTTCCTGAAAGACTCATTCTCGGTTGGTCCTATCCAAGTGATTCACCTGTTGGAGTAGAACAGTTTTTTAAAGAATAACAGGTTAGTTAAACATAATTAAATCTTGAAAAGCCAGGACCCTTACGTGGTCCTGGCTCTGCATCCGGGTAATTATTTGCTACTTCCAAAAGTTCAAAGTATCCATCAACTGCCTTAGTACCATTCAAACTCCTCTCAGTCTTTACTTTTTCTGTTAATTAACTCATGTTACGGGCATAGGCATAGTATTTGCCGAGTGTAAATTTATTATGCAAGAGCTTCACTCAT
>DTRI01000318.1 GCA_012966015.1 Flavobacteriales bacterium
TATCATTCTTGGTTTCAATATTTAAAATATCTCCTTTTCGCTTAGTGATAATTTCTATGACCTTCCCCGAGAGCTCTTCAGGAACATTCACATTTAGCAGCTCAATCGGCTCATGCTTAAATCCATCGATTTCCTTGATCACCACCTTCGGTTGACCCAATTGAAGTTCATAGCCTTCTCTCCTCATCGTCTCCACGAGAATAGATAAATGAAGAATACCCCTGCCAAAAACCACATGCTTATCCGGCGTATCGGTTTCCTCAATTCTTAACGCGAGATTCTTCTCCGTCTCTTTGAACAACCTATCCCTGATGTGGCGAGAGGTGACAAATTTTCCATCCTGCCCAAAAAACGGTGAGTTGTTGATGGTAAACATCATGCTCATAGCAGGTTCATCTATGGAGATGGGGTCAAGCGCCTCTGGTTCTTCAAAATCAGCAATAGTATCTCCTATATCGAACTTCTCCAATCCCATTATGGCTACTATTTCACCGGATTTTACTTCTTTCTTGGTTTTCTCCTTCCCGAGTCCTTCAAACAGATAGAGCTCTTTGATTACCGATTTGTCTATTTCACCATCTCTGTGAATAATAGCAACCTGATCACCCATCTTAATTCTACCTCTTCGAACCCTCCCCACAGCAATTCTTCCGGTGTATGAGGAGTAGTCTAGCGAGCTAATTTGTAGTTGCAGGCTACCTGGGTTGTCCTCGGGCGGATCAAAATAATCCACGATGGTATCCAACAAATAGGTAACATCCTGGGTGGGCGTTTTCCAGTCGGCTGCCATCCAGCCCTCCTTGGACGACCCATATATAGTAGGGTAATTTAATTGTTCTTCAGTAGCGTCCAACGAGAACATTAACTCAAAGACCTGCTCGTTGGCTTCCTCCGGATTGCAATTCGGCTTGTCAACTTTGTTAATCACTACGATAGGTTTCAATCCCAGCTCCAGCGCTTTTTGTAAAACAAATCGAGTTTGGGGCATGGGGCCCTCAAAGGCATCCACAAGTAGAATTACACCGTCCGCCATGTTTAAAACCCGTTCTACTTCCCCGCCAAAATCTGAGTGACCCGGCGTATCGATGATATTGATTTTTGTGTCCTTATACCTTACCGATACATTCTTGGACAAAATCGTGATGCCACGCTCCCGCTCCAAATCATTTGAATCCAGAATAAGCTCCTTTACTTCCTCATTATCCCTGAACAATTTAACCTGATGCAGAATTCTGTCGACCATTGTCGTTTTACCATGATCGACATGGGCAATAATTGCTATATTTCTTATATCCATTCTATTCTGGGTTACTCAAAAAGCTTACAAAAGTAGTCTATTGTAGCTATCTGAAGGAATTGTTTTTTGAAAAGGATCGACATCCGACTCTACACCAGATTGAGAAAACTACACTATTCAAGCTTAAAACCCGCCTTTACTGCTGCGCACGTGGTTATCATCAATAACTTGTTGATAAAATCAAGCAAGCCAATGCAGAAGTTATTGTAAGAGAGATTATATTTAGCTGAGCAAACATAAATGTCTCAAAAATGATAGTAGACGTTGATAAGCAAATATCATTTGATATTATTGAGCAGTATGCCACAGCGCTAGATATTCAAAAAATGCTCAGAGCGGGTGTAATTTCAAATGATTGTGACTATCTGGCGATACATATAGAGAATCATCCGGAATTTGATAAAGTAATTGTGAAGCTGGACTGTGGATATTTAGAGTATGTTACACTTCCCACTGAAATATTTAACGAACTTCCAAACTACGAGTACAGAGAAAAGCAGGTGCCGTAATTTATTTTAATACGGTAACATGGCCTATTCCTTTATGTAAAGTTCCGTCCAGTTCACTTACCAGTGCCAGCCAAATATAGACCTCTTGCTCAACGGTTTTTTTGCCATGCTCATCCTTACCATCCCATCCTTCGCCATTCTCTGAATGGAAAATCATCTCACCCCATCGGTTGTAGATCCAGAAATTTGTATTCTCCCATTTAATTCCCACGCCTTTAATACCAAATAGTTCATTGATTTGATCATCATTTGGGGTAAAGCTATTGGGAAGAAAGAAGATGAAATCTCCTTTCAGGGTTACGAACTTGGTAATGCTATCTACACAACCAAAATTTGTGCAAATCCAGAGCTCAACCGGGAAAGTACCCGTATCTGTTTGAGGAAAAGTAAAGGATGGATTGGGAATAAATGATGAGTCCAATCCATTAAAATCCCATTTCCAGCAATCCGCGTCGGCACTTTGATCTGTAAATTCAAATGTGGGCATAAAAATACTGGCAACCCAGGGATCTGCAGTGAAGTCCGCAGTGGGCATTGGGTAAACATTTATATAGTTTGGAATAACAAGCACATCTGTACAACCATTAGTATCTGTAACTGTTAATTGAACTGTATAAGAACCAGGGTTATCATATGTATTTGTGAAAGGTGCACAACCTGTATGAATGCTGTCGCCAACATCCCAAACACATAGCTGACTCCCAGGTGTTGCATCTGTATATTCAACGGTAAGCGGCTCGCAACCATCGAGCACATCTGCTGAAAACATCACATTGGGCAATTGATTAACAAGTACGCTGATGTTTGTATCCGTAACACATCCATTGGCATCCGTAACAACTACATCATACGTAGTATTGGTTGTGGGAGAAAAAACATTCGTCGCCACAGGAGAAGCAACAGGTGTCCACAAATAGCTGTATGCTACCGTGCCTCCTGAGGGAGTTACTGTGAGTTGAACACTTTCACCCACGCAAATAATCGGCTTGGTTACTGATATTGTTGCTGTTAAAGGTGCTGGAGCTGTGAGCGTAACATCCGCCGAATCTCTACACCCATTGGCGTCTTCAACCGCTACAGTATATTGGATACCTCCTGACAAACCGGTCTCCGTCGTGGATGTGCCTCCTGAAGGTATCCAAATGTAAGTATAGCCGGGAGTTCCTCCACTCACAGCAACAGAAACTGAACCATCAGTAGAAATATCACAGGTTGGGGCAATCGCAGTAGTTATCACGGCCACCAATGCCGATGCATTACTGAGCGTGATAGTATCCGAGGCCATACATCCCATAGAATCTACGACGGTAGCTGTATATAAAACCTCGCCAGCTAGATTCGTTCCGGTACTATCATTCCCGCCGGATGGACTCCAGGAATAGCTGTAGGGGCCCGTTCCTCCACTTGCCGTTACAGTTGCCTGGCCGAACCCTGAAGAGCCACAAGCAGGATTTACAAAAGACGTGATGCTAGCCGTTATTGCGGGGGGATCATACAAGGTGATCGTATCCCCACCCGTACAACCCAGGCTGTCCAACACTGTTACTGCGTATAGAACCCCACCCAAGAGGTTAATTCCAACAGAGCTTCCTCCTCCTGAAGGTGACCAGGAATACGCATAGGGTGCTGTTCCACCCGCTACAGTTGCCACAGCATTCCCATCAGCTGCTCCACTACATGTAGGATTCGTAAATGCTGGAATATCAACGGTTAATAAATTTGAGGTTGCCATCGTCAGGGCCGCGTAACATGTGTCAAAGTTGCTGTCAATTACCGTAACAACATAACCCATACCACCGCACAATCCTGTTGCTGTGCTGGAAGTTCCTCCGGATGGAGCCCAGGAATATGTATAGGGAGGCACTCCATCCGTTATAGCAACAGTAGCTGTTCCGTTGCATCCACCGGCACAGGTAGGATCAGAGAAATTTGATATATAGGCTATACATCCACAAATTGTGGGAACAACGTTTACTGTATCGGTCTCCACCACAGTAGTACCGTTGCAGTTGGTATAAGTTACTTGTACCATATAATCAGTTGTATCAGTTGGGCATACATTGATGGTTGCACCAGTGCCAACTAAAGTTGGCCCGTCATACCAATCAACGACATAATTCGCTGAGCCATTTGGGGTAAAGCGCCAAGCTTCATTGGAGGCTGCCCAGAGCCCGGTATTTCTCCCGGGTGGCGCAACTCCTGCCGAGCCATTTGCATTTTGTATTCCAATAACCGCATTCCCGCTGTTCCAGAAGTTACAGGTAGGCTTATCGTCAATATATACTTCAATAACATTGGTAGTCTCATATAACACAATTTGCTGTGTTGTTTTCAAATTGGTACATAGGAAATGAGCAACATCAAAGTAATTAATTACCATTGTTCGACAGGGAGCCGTTCCCAAGACCGCCCAATTGATGTTTCCTGCAACTGATGGGTCGATGTCGTGATACGCCCCATTAATCGAGTTGTCGTAAATCCCAGCAGTTGGAGGCCCGGGAGTAGGAATGGTCGCTGAAAAGGACCATTCACAATACCCGTTCGCCAAACTCAAGTCAAAGCTGAGCACGCCATTGGTGCCAACCAACATAGAAGTATAAGAACTTCCATAAAAACAAAAAGTAAAGGGGAGACTGATTGAACTGGACCAGATGTCATCGATGCCAATAAATATTTGCGTTCCACCAGTAAAAGAGAACGGGGGTGCGTAAGGAATTGGAGCTACGAGATAGTCAGTAGTGAGCCCTGTTTCAAGAAATGTAGCTGAGATATCAGTACAAGCGGTTGCACAAGGCAGGACTGTATCGGTGCCCGCTGTAACATTTGGGCATCCAGGAGCCTGACCTTTAGCAGTGGAACAAATTGCCAGAGACGTTATCAACGCAGCAGTCGCCACGACATACTTGGCTCTGAACATGGGTTAGTTTTTACGGGTTTGGTATTCAGCACGATCTCCTTTAAGTCCACAAGTCATTTCCAGCAATGAACTCTCTATTCCAGCAATGGACTCTCTACAAGATCTGTTATAAAAGTACTGAATTTTAAGCAGGTCAGGGAATGACCCTCTCCTTAGATTTTACCACTTATACTATAAACAGAACTGTATATAAACGATACCGAACAGGGGCATTTAAGGAAACAACCTTCCATACCACCGTGGAAAGGGTATGCTCTCTCTTACATGAGGAAGCTTGCAAATCCAGGCTACAAGGCGCTCAAGGCCCAGTCCGAAACCTGCATGCGGCACGGATCCATATCTTCTCAGGTCGAGGTACCATTCAAACTCCTTCATAGGAAGCTTATGCTCTTTAATTTTCTCAGTTAAAAGCGCTTTATCTGTTTCTCGTTCTCCTCCGCCCACAATTTCTCCATAACCTTCTGGGGCCAGCACATCTACACCTTTCGCTAATTCCGGATTGTCCGCATCCCGTTTCATGTAAAATGCTTTTATAGCATGCGGCCAGTTGTAAACCATAATTGGGGAATCATAAAGCCTGGTAAGAACAGTTTCATCAGATCCGCCAAAGTCATTTCCATGCTTAAATTCCTTCGCCGATTTTATCCATTGCGGAATATTCCTTAAATCCTCTTCCAGGCCTTTTATTTCATTCTTAAGCTGATCGACCTTGTTTTGATTGAAATTCCGCTCACCCTTTTTTATACCGGGTGCGGCTATCTTTTCTTCCCGCTCATCAATCTCCCGATTGACCTCTAATGTGCGAGCTTCCGCATCTTTCTGATCATTTTCCAAGCTGGTAATTGCATTCTCCCCATTGACATCTTTCTCTCCACGAAGCACCGCCACCGCCTCATCGTAGCTCAAGCGGGGAAATTTTTTCATTGCATTTTCGAGTTTGGTCGTGTCGCGTTCAATAATCTCAAATTCCGCTTTGCAGTTGGCCAAGACGTCCTTTAAGATGCTTATCATCATGGTCTCAATCAAATCCATGTTCATATCGTTGTCATAGAAGGCCATTTCCGGTTCTATCATCCAAAATTCCGTCAGGTGTCTGCGGGTTCTGGATTTTTCGGCTCTGAAGGTTGGCCCAAATGTGTATATCTTGCCCATGGCCATGGCCATGGCCTCACCGTAAAGCTGGCCCGACTGAGTTAGGTAGGCAGTTTGGTCGAAATATTCGGTTTCAAAAAGATCGCTTGTTCCCTCGCAGGCATTGCCCGTAAAAAGCGGTGCATCCATCTGTACAAATTCCTCCTTCTGAAAAAAGTTATGGATGGCATATATAATCTGGTTGCGAATTCTCATAATGGCCCATTGTCTTTTGGACCGCAACCACAGATGGCGTTTGTCGGTAAGGAAATCTACGCCGTGGGATTTCTTGGAGATGGGATATTCATCTGCAATTGAGATGACCTTCATATCTGAAACGTGCAATTCAAAGCCACCTACTTGCCGCTCGTCTGACACAACTTTACCACTTACCTCTATAGATGATTCCATAGTGAGTGATTGCGCGTCAGAGAACACCTGAGAACCCACCTCTCCTTCGTTGACAACGCATTGAGCAAAGCCAGAGCCATCTCTAAGGATGATAAAAACCAGCCCTTTACCCGTTCGCTTATTGGATACCCAACCCCTGGCGGTTATCTCCTTTCCTTCTTTACTGAAAAAATCTTTAATTTGCATAGCGTAGCTGAGCACCCATGATAGGGTAAATCAGTTTGCAAAGCTATCAAAATAATTGCTGACCGTGTACGCTAAAGCTATAGCGGTAGCAGCATCGTATAGCTGCAATTATAACAATTTCATCCTTTGGCAAACCCATCAGTCACCAAGATAAAAGCCCCGATCTTAACCGAAATAGAGGCTTTTGAGCCCAAGTTCCGGGCTTCCATGAAGAGCTCCGTACCGCTGCTCGACAAGATCACTCATTATATTATTAAGCGAAAGGGCAAACAGCTCAGGCCCATATTTGTGTTTCTATCGGCCAAGATATGCGGAGATGTAAATGAGGCCACCTACAGGGCCGCCACTCTTATAGAATTGCTGCACACTGCTACATTGGTTCACGACGACGTGGTTGACGACTCATATCAGCGCCGAGGATTTTTCTCCTTAAATGCGCTGTGGAAGAATAAGATTGCTGTACTGGTAGGCGATTTCCTCCTTTCGAAAGGCCTCTTGTTTTCAATAGACAACAATGATTTCGATTTACTGAAAATTGTGTCAGAGGCGGTTCGACAGATGAGCGAAGGGGAACTTCTTCAGATAGAGAAGGCCAGAAAACTAGACATTGAAGAATCCGTTTATTTTGAAATTATTAGGCAGAAAACGGCCTCACTGATTGCTTCCTGTTTAGCCTGCGGTGCGTGCTCTGTTGGAGCTGACAAAGAAACAGTTGAGAAGATGAGATCATTGGGAGAGACCATTGGGCTGGCATTTCAAATACGGGACGACCTTTTTGATTATGAAATAAACGGATCAACAGGAAAGCCAAGTGGAATTGACATCAAAGAGAAGAAGCTCACACTTCCGATCATCCATGTACTTAGCAAATCAACAGCAAAAGAGAAGAGATGGCTGATTAATTGCATTAAAAACGACCATCAAAAAGAATCAAAAGTACGAGCGATTATGGATTATGTAGTTGAACATGGCGGGATAGAATACGCTCATTCTTCTATGCACGAACACAAAGGAAAAGCCCTGGCGATACTAGACGGCTTTCCGGAATCAGAAGCCAAGGAGTCACTGAGAGAGCTCATAACTTACACCATAGAAAGAAAAAAATAAGTTGTTACACGCCCTCCTCTGACTTCAAGACAGCCCTGGAGATAAAAATACTTACCTCATAAAGCAGTACCAGGGGAAGTGCGACAAGTATTTGGCTGATGACATCCGGAGGTGTAATAATAGCTGACAATATTAAGGTAATTACCAACGCATGTTTTCGGTATTGCCTCATGAAAGCAGGCGTAACGAGTCCTACCTTGGTAAGGAAATAAGTAACTATCGGCAATTCAAAAACAACGCCACATGCCAGGGAAATGGAGGCTACAGTTGTCATGTACGAGCCTAAGTTTATTTGATTTTTAACCATCTCGCTAACCTGATAAGACCCCAGGAAATTTATGGCCAGCGGTGCAATTACATAATATCCAAAGAGCACACCCGATGCGAAAAGAAACGAGCTGAAAAAGACTACACCCCTGGCGTGCTTCGTTTCGTCAGGATATAATGCTGGCTTTATAAATCTCCACATCTCCCAGAATACGTATGGGAAAGCAACAATTATTCCCGCTATTATTGAAACAAAAATATGATTGGTAAACTGCCCAGACATGTTAATGTTCATAAGCGTGAAGGGAATCTCCGTGATACATATCTTTTCTGATATGCTGCACATGATGCGATAGGTAAGAAAATCGGGATTTTTGGGCCCCAATACAATTGTATCGAATACGAAGCTCTTGTTAACAAACGCAATGATTGCAAGGCTGCCTATAGCAATCGTCGATCTTATTAAATGCCACCTGAGTGACTCGAGGTGATCGAGGAAAGACATTTCCTTTTCTTCCGTATTTTCCTCAGGGATCTCAGCCATTACTACCAATAAAAATGATCGTATTTAGTTATTCGTCTTG
>DTRI01000319.1 GCA_012966015.1 Flavobacteriales bacterium
TACTTTCTTTTGGGCGTCAAAATCCCGTCTTATTTTTTTCTCAATAAATAGCTGAGACAGGATTCTTTAACCGCTGAAGAAAAGAACAGGGAGTTCTTAGGGTATCAAAAAAGTTACACATTTTAACTATGATTTTAATATCTTAGAGCAAACACATACCCAGGCCCAATGAAATACATTCTACTGAGCTCCTTGCTTTCAATATCGCTGATCGCACAAAGCCAATCCGAAATAGACTCCTGGATGTTGAATACAACCGGAACCCTGGGTAGCTATGATGACGGCAGCAGCACGACTACAATGACAGATTCTGCCGATGTACTCCAGGTGTGTTACAGTTCATCCACGGTTTATATTCGAGCAGAAGGGTTGCCAGCTTATCAAGCTGGCCCATGGGCTGGAAATCCCAATGTGCCCTCGGCGCAGGGCTACACCTTTATGTTTCCACGTACACCGCAGCAAGAGTCAGGAACAAAGACGGGCACACCCATCGTTGGACCGGAAGCAGTTGCGGTGAACGGGGTGGTTATGTATGGCTATGGAGACGGAAAATCTTATAATCCTATGAATAGCATGAACGAGCCCATGGGCGCGGGAGTCTGGAACTCGGACGCCTGGCTATCGGAAGGCTCTAGCATGGATGCAACAGGTGCGGGACATCCGGATATGAACGGCAATTACCATTATCACGCCACACCCATACAATTGTACAGCGATGCAGGTACGGCTCATTCTCCAATCGTAGGTTTTGCCTTTGACGGCTTTCCCATTTACGGTCCGTTTGGATATACGAGCCCCATGGATAACTCCAGCGCCATCAAGCGCATGGTATCGGGCTATGAATTGAGGAGTATTACCACCAGAACTACATTGCCTGATGGCTCCACGGCTTCGTCCGCTGGGCCAACCGTAGGTGGCGGTTTTCCGCTGGGTACATATATTGAGGATTATAAACACCTCCTCAACGGAGACCTGGACGCGTACAACGGACGATCCTGCGTTACCCCAGAATATCCCACGGGTACATATGCCTACTTCATTACAACGGATGTTAGCGGAAACCCCGCCTTTCCATACATTTTGGCGGGTGAATACTACGGAGAAGTTGCTGCCAGCGATGTTGGCCCACCTGCCGGCAACCAGACTATTCCCGGCGGGGTAACCTGCGCGACATCATCAGTTCAGGGGGTAAGCATTGATTATTTATTGGCGGTATTCCCAAATCCGGCCACAGATAGGTTGCGCGTAGTAAGGCTGAATTCAGCTGCAATAGATTTTAAGATGACAGATTTAGCTGGAAAGGTCGTTAAGGCAGGGGCTCTGTTGAGCAATGAAACCGATATTCCTCTTGATGAGCTCACCACTGGGTTTTATTTCCTCAATGTAAGAGACGGGGATAGGCTGGTGGCGACCACGAAAATAATTGTGCAATAAGTCAGAGAGTATTGGCACAAACATGACAACAAACATACTGATTTTAGGAGGTGGGTTTGGCGGGTTGGAAGTCGCTACTTCATTGCGAGCTCAGCTTGACAACAGCTTCAACATCACGCTGATCGACAAAAAAGAGTTCTTTATAATGGGATTTACCAAGTTCGACTTGATGTTCGGGCAACGAGCTCCAGAAGATATAAAGCACTACTATTACCCGGCGCTGACAAACAGGGGGATAGACTTTGTTCAGGATACCGTTGAAGGGCTCTATCCTGAAAAAAACCAGGTAAAAACAGCTGAATCCACTTACAGCTACGACTACCTGGTAATTGCGCTTGGCGTTAAATTGCACCGGGATGCCATACCGGGCTTCAAAGAAGGTGGATACAGCTTCTACTCTTTTAAACAAGCCAAAAAGCTGCATCCTGTTATCGAAGCATTCGAGGCTGGCACTGTGCTGATAAGTATTTTTGAAAATCCCTATCAATGTCCACCGGCGCCCTACGAAGCTGCATTGCAATTGCACGACTTTTACAACAAAAAGGGAACGCGGGCTGACATCACCATAAAAGTATTGGCACCCAGCACTATTCCACTGCCTATTGCTCCGGCAGCTTCAGCTTCTCTGCTGGAACTACTGAGCGAACACGACATAGAATTCCTTGCAGAATACAAGGTGACAGCTTTGGATATAGATAATAAGCGAGCTGTTATTGAAGGCCGTGACCCAATGGATTATGACATCTTTATGGGTATTCCCATTCACAGGCCACCACCGGTAATCCTGGAATCTGTATTTGGCAAACAGGGATGGATACATTCAAACCCCGACAACCTTCGAACGGAAGTCGAAAACGTATACGCCATCGGCGATGTAACACATATTCCTGTTGGAGACTTTGCCGTTCCCAAAACTGGCGCCTTTGCTGAAGACGCCGCAAAAACTGTGGTAGTTGACCTGCTCAATAGAATCAATGGTGCGCATGCTGAGGTGAAATACAATGCCATCGGCACCTGCTATGTGGAGGTAGGCTCTGGAAAGGTTGCGAAGGTAGAAGGCAATATTTTGGGTGGTGACGCACCTCAGCTGAATTTTCTCAGCCCATCAGCAGACCATCGATCCGACAAGGCCGCCTTTGAGGCTACCAGGATTAAAAGGTGGTTTAACAAATAAAGGACTATTCAATTTTCAGGCAAAATTGAAGTCGGGCTTAAGCAACATAATATCCAGCTCTCCGTTCTTAAAGCTCCAACCTTAAATTTTATACCGATGAAAAATAACATGAATAAATTAGCTGGGGTAGCTTTAATTGTGGCCCTGTCCTCCATGTATTTGGTTTCCTGCAAGAAAGCTAAATATGATATTGTTAAGAAGGCAATAAGTGAAATATTGGAGATTCCGCACGGACTTCTTCATTCGGAACCAGTTATTGCTACGATGCAACCGGGGCAGGTCAAGCAATTTGAGAAGTATGACCTGGATATCAACGGAGATGGCATCCTCGACATTACTTTTCAGGTAGTTGATTTGACGCTGTGGAATGGGGTCATGCCCAACATTCTCGATAATATGGCAACGAGGGCATTTTTATACAATGGTGCGCAGGTGATGGATAATTCCACCTGGGGATATGCAGATGCTCTTACGGATGAAGAGATCAGTAAGAAATCAACCTGGTCTACCAGATCGATCACTGTCCTGGGAACAATTAATGATGCAGGGCGGTTTGAGGGAAAAGGAGATAGGTATTTGGGAGTCAGGATTGAAAAAGAAGGAGATTACTATTACGGCTGGGTCAAGTTAAATTGCAGCCCAATGAGTGATACCCTGCACGTTAAAGAGTGCGCCATCAATTTTGCAAAGAACAAAGCAATAACGGCGGGGCAATACTAACCACCCCCTCTTTCCTGCCATTCTTTTATCTTGATAAAAGAACTATTTACTTATTGTTTATCCACTAATGAAGGGCGATCCGCCAAATAGCAGCTTGGGCCGGCTTAGGACAGGCAGGCTGTAGCTGTGCTAAGACAAAAAGAACAAAATCATTTTCACTACATTTAAATCGTGGATTCAAAAGAAAAAGATATTTCCATCTCAAATATTAGAGCAGCAGCAGAACGAATCCGCGGGCAGGTACACCCTACGCCAATCAATAGCTCCACACAGCTGAGCAAGGACTTCGGCGTGGACCTGCACTTCAAATGCGAAAACTTTCAAAAAACAGGATCTTTTAAGGTTAGAGGCGTATTGAATAAGCTGCAAAGCCTTTCGGCAGAAGAGCGCAAGAACGGGTTGATATCTGTCTCTGCTGGCAACCATGCGCAGGCCATGGCCTGGGCGGCAGCCGCATCAGGTATTGAGTGTACCGTGGTGATGCCCGATACCGCTTCGCGCACCAAGATTAAAGCCACGGAAGAGTACGGAGCAGCGGTGCTCCTCCCGGGCGGTGTACACACCGCTTTCGCCAAGATGCTGGAATTGGAAAGTGAGGAAGGCAAAACCGTGATCCATCCCTTTGAAGACCCACTAATCCTAGCGGGGCATGGCACCGTGGGGCTCGAGGTGCTGGAGCAGCTGGACAGCATCGATGCAATCGTTGTGGGCGTTGGCGGCGGGGCACTTAGCGCAGGCATAGCGATAGCAGCCAAAGAGCAAAATCCCAATATTAAAATATACGGCGCAGAACCAGCAGGCGCCAATGCTATGCAACAGAGCCTGGCAGCCGGGAGGCCATTGCGACTAGAAAAGGTGGGATCTATTGCAGATGGACTGGCTCCACCCATGGCGGGAGAGATTCCTTTTTCCATACTCAACAAGTACATGGACGACCTGGTAACGGTGACAGAAGACGAGATTAGAAAGGCCATGTACCAGCTGCTGACGAGAACGAAATTATTGGTAGAACCAGCTGGAGCAGCAGCAACGGCAGCGGTCTTTGCCAAGAGGCTCCCTATAAGGAAAGGTGAACGGGTAGTTTCTATATTGAGCGGAGGTAATGTAGATTTAGAAAAGCTTCCGGAATTCGTACTTAATTAGTAATGAAAGCACTACTGATCAGTAAAAATGAAGTTTCAGCGCTCCTCCCAATGGAGGCTTGTATCGAGCTGCTGGCCCTTCGGCTCTGTACAGGGATAGAGGAAAGGTGTTGTGCGTAATATCAGGCGGTAATATTGATATGGATGTGCTGCAGGTAATTCTGGATGAGGGTACACCTTAATTCAGCTTTTGTCAGGTTAAAACAGAATATGCCCATGGATGATAAAGCAATTGAATGGCTGTATTTGAACAATAAAACGGACACTGCCAGATACATTCTTGGTGAAAAAAGCCAAAAAATGCTTGCATGCATAGGCATTAATCCGAGTACAGCCAAGCCAGCCGAGCTCGACAACACACTGGAATCTGTACAACGCATTGCGCGCTTCAACGGGTTTGATGGATGGGTGATGTACAATATCTATCCGCTCAGGGCAACGGATCCAAAAGAATTACCTGCCGGGATGAATATTGACCACCACCTAAAGAACAATGAGGTAGTTCGGCGGTCGGTAATAGACCTGGAAATAGATAGCATTTGGGCCGCCTGGGGCAACTTAATAGATACGCGAGATTACCTCCTACCCTGTTTAGTGGATTTGTATCGTAATTTGAGCGACCTACACTTAAATTGGAGGATTATTGAGGATACCACACAAAAAGGGCACCCCAGGCATCCTCTCTATAAAAAAGCTGCAAATGAGCTGCTGGCTTTCGATATGGACAGGTATATGCGAGAATTCAGTGCACCGACAACGGCGCAAACCCCAATTCACGCCATGAGAGGTACGCACAGATGAATTTATCGAGCTGGAAGCCACCGGAGTGGATTGAAATCCACGTGAATGCCATTTATGGCCTTCATAGGATCAACCTGAGAAGGTACTGAAATTGGTGAAATACTTAAATCCTAAGTGGGTGTGCGCAAGCTGAAGTAGATTAGGCCAGCACCCCTCAGCTGATCACTTTTTGTTTTTCTTTGAAACCGTGTACGACATCGCGAAGCCTGTCCCGGCCCGGCTGGTGTTCAGTTTCGCGTTGATAGCCTTTAAGTATGGCCTTTCGCTCATTTTTTCACTAGCTGGTTTTTTGGCCTCTGCAGACTTATTTATACTTGAAGCCATGTTCAGCATCGCGAAGCCCTTCCCGGCCTGGCTCAAGTCCAACTTCGCGTTGATAGCCTTTAAGTATGGTCTTTCGCTCATTTTCAGCTCTACTTCCCGATTTGAAGATTTTGCAACATTGCTGTTAAATTTTTGAAATAGATTGTAGATGCGCTTTGCAAACTTACCGACCAGTATTTTTACATCAGAGAAGGTAATTGGAGAGCGGTCCGGATATTTAGTTTCTTGGCCTGTCATAACATTCATTTATTTTATGCTGTATAGTATAGCATGTTAGATACTTACATAACGATGAATGGGTAATTTGAGTATCCAATTTCAGGTTTTTTGTCAACATATTTCACCATTCACGTAACATTATCAACCACTTCCACTTCTAATAATTCAAATATTTCAGAAGGCGTATTGGGAGAATCAAACTCATCGTCTTCATCATCCCAATCAGGGCTGTCATCATACATTAAGACAATGGATTTATCTTTCAGGTCATTGTCAACAACAAATGTGACCACAAAATCATCAGCGGAGTATGAATTGATTTCCAGGTATTCGCTTTGTTGCGCTTGCGACCTCTCTTGTGTAATGTCATCCACTTCAAATACATTCTTTTTAGCACCTGGAATAATATTGATCATATAATCTATTTGTGAAAAGGTGTGATCGTTGGATGAAAGAATGTTAGGATAAAGACCATATTGGGTATGAAAGTCATCTACTGAAATTGATATTGTATTATGCCATTCAGTCCATTTTTGAATATTGTACTTTTTTGTTTTAATCATCTGTTATGTTGTTGGTTGATTTTATTGTGTTGTTCACTTTCTGTAAATAAGTGCCATCTCATCACCCACCTCAATGGCGTGCAATGGAACTCCATAGGCATCAAAAAAATCGAAGTCATCCAATTCCGTCCTGGAGCCAGCCAGCGCTATGGCCAGCTTTAAGGCAAAGGCCTTCGCTGATTTTACCTTGTATTCTTTCATGATTTCTCCCGTTTCTGTATCGACATGCATAATTGTTTCCATAGGTTCTAATTTTAAATTTCTATACAAACCTACATGCAGGGATCGTAATGTATTTACGTTGCAATTTAACCAGATGCGCAAGGCTTTAGTCGGTTATAACGTTACCAGCAATCTGCTCCATTTCTTCGATTAATTCGGCTTGCTCTTTCCTGTTTCCATAATCACTTTCTTCGAAGCGGCAAATACAGGCTTCCCTAACCGCATCAAAGAAGTGTTCGCCATCGAATTCATCCATGTCGACCCATTCATAGTTGGTATCCGCAAATTCTCCAATACACTCCCAGAGCGATATGTTGTCGGGCAGGTCATCCCAATAAAGCCCCATCACACTATCCAATATGATGTTGGCCAGGTGCATGCCTTCTTTGTACAGCTGGTCGGCTGTTTTTTTGTTTTTACCCACCCCGATAGTTGATTTTTTAACGTGTACATTAATTTTTGCTTTCATGATGTTTGGTTTTTGACCACCCCCTGTCCCCCCTCTTTTAATGAGGAGGGGAAATCGAAGAGGGAGGTTTGCACACGTATATAAATTATTTTTTCAGGACTTGTATTTTCAGCATTTTTCTAAAAAAAACAGGGCTGTCAATTTCTTGCTGTACTTTTTTATACTATAAAGGAAAAAGCATCAAGAAAGTTCGCAGCACAAACTAAAAACCACAACATGCAGCATCCCCACCTTCAGGGGCATCCTTGCCGACACAATTCTATTTAGTATAATTGCAATGCATAAAATAAACCCATACATCTTAGATGAAACAAATCCTGTCATTTGATTTTGAGCATGGCCATGTCGAGGGAGCTTATTGGGGCGCTGCAAGCGAAAACGCTCCTTTGCTGGTCATTACAAACGGGCACAATGGATTTTACAGCTATGGCATGTTTCCATATATCCAGGAAAAGCTGGGAGCCGCCGGTATTTCTTCCTTTTCTTATAATTTCAGCCATGGTGGTGTAATAGGGAATTCAGACTATTTTGAGGATCTGAAGAGCTATGAAAAGAATTGCATGCGGCTGGAGCAGCTGGACCTGGTGCAGGTTGTGAGGGCATTGAAAGAAGCTCCAATTGGCTTTACCCAACATACTGAGCTGTTCCTATTCGCCCATAGCCTTGGTGGCGTCCCAACTGTTTTTGGGGCACAGCAGTTAACCGAGGATGGAATGCCGCCAACAGGCATCGCATTGGTCTCCACCATGAAAACATTGAACTTCTATCCCCCTGCCATGATACAGGAGTGGGAACAGTGCAAAGTCCTGCTCAGGAAAAACAACAGGACAGGCCAGGAATTGCCGCAGGGCAATGAATTCCTGCAAGAGATATTATCGAGCGATACTAGCTGGAATGTGAAAAATGCGCTGGGTAAAATAAAATCAAAGGTGTTATTGGTACATGGAGAAGATGATGAGGCCATCCCTGTGCTGCACAGTAAAGCATTGCATCAGTGGGCTTTAGAGTATGAGCTGCATAGCACATTGCATATTATTCCCGGAGCAACGCATACTTATAATACAAAGCATCCTTTTGAAGGCCCTTCAAATGAAGTTGATGAGCTGATTGAAACGCTTGCGAATTGGATTTTGTAATAGAGCTGCTGCGAGTTTTCTTAAGCTGGCCCAAACGCCCCCGGACATTCGTCCTCATTGGCGGCCAAAAGAAAGTACAGGAAAAAACAGATTGATCCCTGAATGGGAATAAAATAGCCGGAACGCAGAGCTCTAATTACTTCTTGTCCTTTTGTCTTGATACA
>DTRI01000320.1:0-2749 GCA_012966015.1 Flavobacteriales bacterium
AATGCAAATGGCAATATACAAAGTTCTGCGATAATTCCTATCCCGTCCTCTCATAGAATACGGACTGGTGTAGATCATGGCTTTACGGTGGTCGAAGAAAGTCGAAGAACACTCCATAGTCGCGACACTTTTGTTGGTAGAATTGATAAGGTTGTCCTTCATAAATCTGGAAACTATAGGGTAATAAGGGGAGAGCCGGGAATTATTCCGATTCCTCCACAGGATGATACATCTGGCGAATCTATGACTCTTTTTACGGTTCGTATTTTTCCAAGAACAGAATCCCCGGCTTTGACAATTCTTCATAAAAACAAGGCTTTGCTTCGTCATACCATGAAAGATATTGGAAGGCTGGCTCGAAAAATAGAAAATCTTGAATATTATGTTTCATTAAATGCACTTGAGTTGGCAGCATCAAGCATGACTATTCCAGATGGAACTGGCTTGGATAGATTTAAGAATGGAATTTTGGTTGACCCGTTTAATGATAGAAGCGTCATAGATCAAAATAATATTGATGTTGTCGGAAGATACCAAATTGGTGAAGGAAAATTGCGACCGGGAGTCGAAGATTTTTCAGATCATGATGTTTTTATTAATGAGCAAGGACAAACCAATATTGCGGCGAGCGGGCATTCTCCTGGAAAGGCAGTTGTAATGCTCAATCATCAATCAGTTCCATATATTACTCAAGAACAATGGACTGAACCTGTGTCTGTAAATCCATATGATTTACATAATTATACTGGATTTTTGGCACTTACACCAGATTATGATCGTTTCATAGATTATATGCAACATCCACAATATCAACTTAGTGTTCCCGGACAAACGGCACCGATTGATCCGGTTCAACTTGTTTCAGGAACAAATTGGGAAGCCGATAACGAGGGGCTTTTATCTTCCATGCTCGGGACTATTGATGTTTGGTCACAGATCTGCGAAGCGGGTTTGGCCCGAGAGAATACTATTTTAAATGGAACAGTATTGACGCGAGTTGACGGAATGCCCTGGGCTTTGCCAACGGAATTAAATCGAAACATTCAATTAACTGGAGCTGGCCCGGCATCAACCCCGGAGCTTGATGCCGCACTTGCAGAACTTACGGGTGGGTTGATTGGCGATGTAGTTGCTCTTGGAATGCTTCCTTATGTTCGTAGGAAAGATATTATATTGGACGGCAGAGGCCTGAAGCCAAATTGGAATCATACTGCATTTTTTGATTCAACATATGTTGAAAATTATCGTGCCAAGGCAACAGAGGCGCATTTACAATGGGACACATATGTTCCCGGAACAGATTCAGAAGGAAATGCGACTCGGGCATTCTTTCCGATGAGTTCGGTCCCAGGAGAGATGGGAGATTATGAAAAGGTTGGTTTATATAGTGATACAGATACTCATGTGGCAAATGGAGTTCTTCTTGCTGTTCGGAATTACCATCATTTTGATAAATTAGAATCTGAACTTTATGGAGTTGATGCCCAAGAAAATATAAAGATTGGATACATTGTTCCTGTCCCTGACGAATATGTAAGAAATCTTCGAGAACCGGGACTTAATGAATATTTTCATCTCTTGGATGGATATTATGCACCCGGCGTTCCTGCTATAAAAACATATGGCTGGAACGGAACTGGGGTAAGATATATTAAGGGATTTGAATCCGGGGCGAAATGTTTTCTTGAATCTAGTGCTTCTCGTCCTCATGAATGGAACGGACATTATACAGGAACGGCTAGTTTTTGGGCAGACCAAGGGGGTAGCGGTTGGACTGCTTCACATGGAGCAGGTGGTGCCAGTAATATTCATGCAAATACCACTCATCTTGTTTTGTCCGAAGATGCAGGCAGATATATTGCAAATAATTTTGGAATTCATGCAATAGGGACCGAGACCGCAGCCGATGGATCTGATGCAACACCATCTCAGGTTGGGTATCCCTTTAGAACAACAATTAATATCATTGGAGGCGCGGGAGCGGGTCAGGTAGGATTTGTTAATTCTTTTTCTAGCTATACGATGGCTTCTGAGGGCGGGGCCAAAACCCTTGGGGTCATTGAATGGAAAGGAAATGATGCAGGAGATACGGTAGGAATTTCAGTCGCCAGGCCTTTGGATGATACGTCAGTATATTCAATAAATATGGACCCTTGTGCTGTTAATCGAACACACTTTCCGAGCATGAGTCAATTTGGTGGAATTGAATATTCATCTAATAAATATGGAGAACAGTTTAGTGTTTTGCATATTCCAAACAACAATCGGATTACATTTATGGCAGGAGAAAAATTAGTGGAATTAAAGGATAGGGCATCAGATACTCCTTGGTTGGTAACCAGTTATGCTTCGCGAATCTATAGTGCAGAAGGTTCCGAGGGAACGGGGGCATTTGATCCAACTCCGGCAACCCGGGCAGTAGAACAAATACGAAGTGCTGCAAGACGACTTGCCCAAGAGGCTTCAGATCCATTTGCTCTTCAGTTTATTCCTGCAACTTCTGGTGGACTTGATGGCAAGTTGGCAGTATGTACCCATGTCACGGTTGAGAATTCTGGCGATCCTGCCGATCCTACCTTTACGAATAATCGGGGTCCAGAAATATATGGATCTGTAGGATTTTCAATAGAAGCAGGAGGCAGTTGATATGCCACAAGGTATAACGGGTCTTAGTATCAACCTGAATCTCCCGGGACTTGACTTGACCGGTGTCGATTGGGGTGCGCTCCTGGGAATCAACACTCTTGAC
>DTRI01000320.1:2769-8332 GCA_012966015.1 Flavobacteriales bacterium
GCGAATATCCAGGCCGGGATCCAGGCAAGGCATGTAGATGGCACGATGCACCCAGATGAAAATTGGAACGGTACTGCCCTTCCGCCCGAAGCATCAACGGATATGGCAGCTCATCATTTTCTTACAGACCCTGCTGTTACAGGAAGAATTGATGCACCATATTTTAGATGGAGTTCACGATGTTGTATTCATGGACTTATTCAGACATGGGAGTTTAGATGGCCGACGGATCTTCCCGAGGGACTTCCACCAATAGGTGATCCTACTCATGGCGGCGGTTGGTGGATGTATGTAGGAATTACATCATGCCCACAGTCGGCGGGAGATCATGGGCCTCATGGAAATCATATAACCACAGAAACTCCAGTTAGCCTTCTCGACGACGATCCTCTTACATCATCGTTTCTAGACACCCCGGAAGGGCGAAATTCGCATAGAATTCCTTTGGGGGATCATCACCATGTATATACCGCAGAAAATGATCCTTTTGGTTTATATTGGAATCATAATCATGGCCGTGACCCGGCGATTTGGGATACCTCGCATTCCTATATGAAAGCAGGTTCTGGTGGTTGGCCGCAGGGGCAGGCTGCTCCAAACCAGACATATACACATACCCATATAATCGCTTCTGTACAGAGCCAACATGCAATAGCGCTACAAGCGCATCGGACTGGATCGAGGGAGTATTCACCCGAAGACGGTGCGGCTGGAGGAATGTCCTCGTCGGGGATTGTGGCTTCAGGCATTCCTCCATCCTACGGATACGATCATCAGCATGATGGCCATGGTCTTCATTTTCATTATCATATGTATACTCATACTCATTATGCCGCTCCTGTTGATCAGCCGATTCTCGTCGAGCCCTGGAAGCCATATTTTAATACAAGGCCAGCATGGTGGCAAGATGGCATGGAGGATTATTTTGAGAACCCCCTTGACCTTGGTTTGGGAGATCTTGGGATTGGAGAGGATTTGATTTTTGGTTCCTTCCCTAGAGTAGATGACCCCTCAACTATTTTGGCTGAAATAAATGCAATTTCGGCGGGTTTTAATCCTGAATTAATTTTTCTTGGTGGAGATGTTTTTGGTGTTCAGGGGTATGCAACTGTTTCGGCAACAGGGCAAATCTCGGGAATTACTATTACAGACCCCGGAGCTACTGTTGTCAACGTGACTGAAGGGACAGCAGATGATGTTGGTGGTGACGGAATAGTTTCACCCGACATTCTTCTCACAAAACCTGAAGCAACAGATGCCCAGATTGCAGAGTGGGCTGCCGTTCCGCTCGACCCCCTTCCTTTTAGTTGGTTTGAAAACTTTTCTGCGACAGCCCATATCTCGGATAATCCAACAGTAATAGCAGAACATCTTCCTGATTTTTTTAAATCTGAGGGTGAATTGCGCGCCGAAGCTGCCAGTTCTGGATATGTCGATCCTATCGCACAAACCTTTATGGTTAATATTGAAGATGCTCCCAATGGATTGTTTATTGCAAGTATTGATTTATGTTTTCAAAACAAACCAGCATACGGAAATGACGGAGATCCCATAACTGTTGAATTACGCGAAACCGTAAATGGATACCCAAGTAGTGAAAATATTTTGTCTGGATATGGAGGTGCCCTGGCAAGTAGAACATTGAATGCAGCAGAAGTTAATGTTGCAGATGCATATCCAACTACGGCAGTTAGAGCATGGGAAGATCCTTCATTATTTCATTATAATAGATACAACGGCCTTCTTCCGGGATTTTCGGGTTCGCCATATGCCATAGCCAGTCTTGATGCTGCTGGAGCAATAACGTCTATTCCAATTCTTGGTGGAATTCGGATCGAGTTTCCTCCCGGACTTGCTTCACAGAATGATGCATTCATTGCAGATCCTTCATTAATTCCTCCCCGATATACTCGGTTTATTTTTCCTTCTCCGATTTTTCTTTCACGAAATACAGAATATGCAATTGTAGTCAGATCAAATAGTGCAGAGTATATGTGTTGGGTTTCTGATGCAAGATCTGTTGCCGGAACAATGTCTACTGCGGTGGGGGCAATAGGAGGTTCTGTTCCTGAGAATTTTGGATTTGTAGGAACACCAAATCTTGCCTCTCATGAAGGTCCGCAATTTGGAGGGTCGTTCTTCAAATCCCAAAACGGAAGAACATGGTCCGCAAACCAAAACAAAGATCTTATGTTTAGATTAAATAGAGCAGAATTTACAGCTTCAGAAGGAACAGTATCGATGAGTGGTGGACATTGGTTAGGTTCTAATTTTGAATATGATCGTGCAGAATTGGATGCTTTTTCTCTAATGACCCCGGAAGCAACTTCAATAACGCAGACATATCAAACCAAACCCCTGGACGATTCTGCCAACTTTACTACTGCCACAGATGTTTCAGATATATTGTTGACAACAAAATCATTTAACGAACGAATGGTTTTGGGGTCGATGAAGAATTCAAGTGGAACTGGTGGAGATTTTAAAATAACTTCAACTTTGAATACAACAGATTCACGGGTTTCGCCTGTGATAGATAAAACAAATATAAATGTGAAAACAATTAAAAATAGAATAAATGACGGAGGATTGTCTAATAATCAGATTAATATTGTTACCGTTGGGATCGGATTTAATAGTGGGGGTTCTGTTGGCGAACATCCGGGCAATGATGAATTAGATATTATTGGTGGCGGCGGGACAGGAGCAAAAGTGAAGGTGACTACTGGCGTTGCTGGCCACGTTACGTCTGCATATATTTCAGATTCTGGGACTGGTTATTATAAGGCAGCGCAGGCAAATAATATATCAGACTCGGGTGGTTCTGGATTGGTTCTTAATCTTCTTGGAGAAGAAGGAGTCTCGGGAGGAAATGGAAAGGCAAGATATATTACTAAATCTGTTACCTTGGCTCCCAACATGGATGCAATAGATCTTAAAGTTTATATTACTGCAAGTAAGCCTGCGGGATCGTCTATTCGAGCTTATTATCGTGTTCTATCTCAATATGATCAACAGTCTCTTGACGAAAAGAAATGGACTGCAATGGAGTTGATTTCGCCGGACGAAGAAACAACAAGTACCGAGGTAGGTCAAGGCATAGAGCCTTCACCCTTGGAGTTTGAATTTGGTACGGTTGATGACTACATTACATATTCTGTTGGAGATCAAACGTTTAATGATTTTAAGATATATGCAATTAAAATTGTTTCGTTTGCATCAAATTTTGCAAGAGTTCCTGTTCTTACAGATTTCCGAGCAATTGCGGTGACCTAAAAATGGAATCAAAGTTATTAAAAACTGAAAATCCAAATCTATTAAAAGATCAAGAATCTAATGCACTTCTTTCTACCAATGTAAAAGAATTGGCTAGACATAAGGCCGCCAAAGCCAATGTGGAAAATCAAAAAAGACAAGAGATTGACCTAAATAATATTAAATCTGAAGTCTTTAGTCTTAAACAAGAGTTGGGAGAGATCAAGGGCTTATTGTCCAAACTTTTGAATAAATAGGATGCATATTGTAAATGCCCAGGGTTGAATCCACATTAGAAATTATAGACCTTAAAGCAGTTGCAAATGCTGGGGTCAGATTTTCCACAAGTGCCAATACCTTAATTGCGTATTTTGGCCGTGACCGGCGCGTAGGCATCGGCACCGATAATCCAGAAACAACTCTTCATGTCAATGGTGCAATTACTACTACTGGCCTTATTGTTCCGCCTGGCCTTCTGGGTTCTGCCGTAGATGTTGCCAGCGTTTGGGGATTCAATCCAAATTTTGATAATTGGACGGGCGCAATTGCAGACGGATGGGAGCAGGTTGGTGATGGGACTGCCGTTCGGTCGGCTGACAGAAGGCTCGGTGCCTATAGTGCCCAATTTTCTGCCAATAGTAATATTTCTGGCGATGAAATTATATGGAAAAGAAGTGTTCGATTTCCTGAACCGCTCTATGCCAACGTGTTTATCCAGGGATCATATACTTACAAGTTTAATAGTTATGATGGTGGCGAACCCGGCCTAGTAATTAATTTAAAGCATCGAGCCACAGCCGTCCTCGACGGCGAAACAACAAATACTTTTATTGCTCCCACCTATGCTTCTCATAATACAAGTCCCGATGCATGGCAGACTGTCAATTGGCGAGCCACCACTCCTGGTGGTCGAGAAATTACAGAATTAGAAATTCAGATTGTTACATCCGGGGAATCGTTTACTATAACTGAACCACATCCTGCATTTGGCGGCGGCGGCACAGCAGAAATAATTGGAGGTACTGACGGAACCTTCGATTGGCAAGTGGATGGTGTATCGTTTCAGTTCATGCATCCAGATATGCGAATTGATCAAGAGGGACGAATCACCGGGGCATATATTTCATATGCGGCAATTGATGATCTTCATATCAAGGATATGATTTCTTCGGCAACTTCTAGGATTTATTCTGATGACGAGGTTCTTACTGATGGTCTTGTTGCAAATGGTTCATTTGCAAATGGATGGAGTCTATCAAAATCTGGCGGCATCAAAGGAACTGAGATTACAATTTATGATGGTACTGGGGATATATTGTTTCATCGAGGCGGCTTTGGGCCCACGCTAAACCTTGCATCATTAGACCAAGATGCCGACAACACATTAAAGGCTCTTCCTGGCATTCTTGCAGTTGGAAATAAAGTAGATTTAAGTGCCAACATTGGATATTTGGACAGCACAGGCACCTTTGCGTCGAATGGTCATGCAGTATATTTTGCCAACGTCGTTGATGGGTCAGTAGGAACATCTATAGGCTCACTTGCAAATGGAGAAATTATTCTTAGCGGAATAAGTTCAAACGCTCCACCCGGAAGTATCTATACGGGCGGAATGGCCACAATGAAAAATCAGAGTGGTTATATTATGTTCCTTGCCAACACCGACAAGTGGAGTACGACGGGCGGAACTCATGCTGATTATTGGAACCCAAATTTAGGTGAGTATGGACTTTATGTCTTTGGTAACCCAACATACGGTGGCTGGGAATTTCATCCGCACGGAAATACCACATTTTATCCTGCTAACTCTGCCGGATTTACTGATAATGAATTTATTATCATTGGTAAAATGTATACTGATGAGAATGCAAATGTTTCTCTCACGACACACCTGACAGTTCCCGAGTTTCCAGATACAATTGCTGCCCTTACCTCTGGCCTCGGAGATGTTTCGATTCCTGTTGGTATCCAACATGGTGGAACATTATTTGCAGACATTCATATAAATCAATACAATCATGCAGAAGCAAATGGGTCTGTACAATTGACAAATTATATGAATTCTCCGAATACTGAATTTACGTTTATTCATCCCGGAACAGGAAATTCCGATGATGATCTCATATATGTATGCAATGGCTCCTTTGGCATAGACACCAACCTTGAAGATCTTACCCAGAATCGTTTTATTGTTTTTATTGGAACGGACACGGATCGTTTTGATCACGATGTCACAGGGCTGAATATTAATGCCGGACATTCTTCAGATTTTGTTTCTGCGGCACCCCGAAATCAGGCAGGAACAAAT
>DTRI01000321.1 GCA_012966015.1 Flavobacteriales bacterium
AGACATTGATGAAAAAAAGGTAGCTCAAATGAAGAATGGCGAAGTTCCGATTTATGAGCCACATCTTGACGTGCTCTTCGAACGAAACATAAGACAGGGAAGGCTATTATTCACTACAGACCTAAAAGAGGGAATAGATAAAGCTCAAATCATATTTTTAGCCTTACCTACTCCACCCGGAAGTGATGGCTCGGCAGACCTCTCATTTATTATGGATGTGGGAGAATCGCTGAGTAAGATCATAACAGATTATAAGATCATCGTCGACAAGAGTACAGTGCCCGTTGGTACGGCAGATAAGGTTAAAAAGATAATGGAGAAGAATTGCGAAGTGGAAGTAGATGTGGTTTCAAATCCAGAGTTCCTAAGGGAGGGATTTGCCGTAGATGACTTCATGAAACCCGAACGAATCATCATTGGCTCATCTTCCGAAAAGGCCCTAAAAATAATGAAGGAGCTCTATCGCCCATTTGTGAGACAAGGCAACCCAATATTGTTCATGGACGAAAAGTCTGCCGAGTTGACAAAGTATGCTGCCAATTCCTTCCTCGCCACCAAAATTACCTTCATGAATGAAATTGCCAACCTCTGCGAAAAACTGGGAGCAGATGTGGATGCCGTAAGAATAGGAATGGGTTCAGACTCTAGAATAGGCAAACGATTTCTCTTTCCAGGAATTGGTTATGGAGGAAGCTGTTTCCCCAAAGACGTACTGGCATTGGTAAATATGGCCGATAATTCAGAGAGCAAAGTAGATATACTTAAATCCGTAATCAGTGCCAATGAACATCAAAAAAGCGTACTTGCGGGCAAAATAAAATCTTACTACAAAGATGATCTGAAGGGTAAGCATTTCGCTCTGTGGGGACTTGCCTTTAAGCCCGATACCGACGACATGCGTGAGGCACCCTCATTGACTGTAATCGATAGCTTGTTGGAGGCCGGAGCGACTATTACGGCATTTGACCCTGAAGCCATGCCCAATACTCAATCTATTATTGGTGATAAGATCAACTATGGAAGTAATGCGTATGATATATTAGAAGGTGCAGATGCCCTTTTGATCACAACCGAATGGTCGGTATTCAGGACGCCGGATTTTGGCATGGTCTCGCAGCGTTTGAAGGAGAAAGTTATTTTCGACGGCAGAAACTTGTATGACATCGATCAAATGAGCAAGCTTGGATTTTACTACAACAGTATTGGGCGGGAATTGGTACAACCCTAATTTAGAGAAATGAAAAAAGTTCTAATTACAGGTGGCGCAGGTTTTTTAGGTTCACACCTATGCGATCGTTTTATTGATGAAGGATTCCGTGTGAAGGTCATGGACAACCTGCTTACAGGTAGCATGAAGAATATCGAACATCTCATGGACAGTGAGAGCTTCGAATTCATCAATGCCGATGTTTCCGAGTATGTTGATGTTGCTGGATCACTGGATTATATTCTTCATTTTGCATCACCCGCAAGTCCGATTGATTACCTTAAAAACCCTATTCAAACGCTGAAAGTCGGCTCATTGGGTACACATAATTTATTGGGATTGGCCAAGAGCAAAAATGCACGAATATTAGTAGCATCGACTTCTGAAGTTTATGGCGACCCCCTGGTGCACCCGCAAACGGAAGAATACTGGGGCAACGTGAACCCGGTTGGGCCACGTGGTGTTTACGACGAAGCAAAACGATTTCAGGAAGCCATAACCATGGCCTATCATAATTACCATAACCTCGAAACCAGAATTATCAGGATATTTAACACCTATGGTTCCAGAATGAGGTTGAAGGACGGCAGAGCGCTGCCCGCCTTCTTCTCGCAAGCGTTAAAAGGGGAAGATATTACCGTGTTCGGTGATGGCTTGCAAACCAGATCTTTTTGTTATGTTGATGATTTGGTAGAGGGTATTTACAGGTTATTGATGAGTGATTATCACCTACCCGTAAACATTGGCAATCCTGATGAGGTAACTATTAATGAATTTGCTGAAGAGATAATCAAGCTAACGGGTACCAAGTCCAGGATAATATATAATGAACTTCCCGTTGACGACCCCATGCAAAGACGCCCCGATATTAGTAAAGCTAAAAAAATATTGGGTTGGGAGCCCAAGGTGTCCCGGTCTGAAGGCTTGGCATTGACTTTACAACACTTTCAATCCCTGGAAGAATTTAAACTGAGCTAACACGTTGAGCAACACAGATTTTTTCGCCCACGAAACTGCAGTAATTGATGAGGCGTGCAATATTGGTTCTGGAACTAAAATCTGGCATTTCTCTCATCTGATGACGGGCTGCACGCTGGGTGAGAATTGTAATATAGGACAGAATGTTGTGGTATCTCCAGATGTGATTTTGGGCAACAATGTAAAAGTTCAAAACAACGTTTCCATCTATACCGGAGTTATTTGCGATGATGACGTCTTTTTGGGACCGTCAATGGTATTTACCAATGTAATGAACCCAAGAAGCGCCATTGTACGCAAAGATCAGTACGCAAAAACTCACGTGAGAAGAGGAGCCAGTATTGGAGCGAATGCCACCATTGTCTGCGGAAATGACATCGGAGAATATTCCTTCATTGGGGCAGGTGCCGTGATTACCCGCACTGTATTGCCCTATGCACTGATGGTGGGAAACCCTGCCAAACACGTAGGATGGATGAGTGAATACGGCCACCGCCTGGATTTTGACAAGGAAGGCAATGCCACTTGCAAAGAGAGCAAGGAGGTATATAAACTCGTAGACGGCCGAGTCGCCAAAGTAGCTTAGCTTCGACTAAACATATTTTGTTTTAGCAATACCCTAAGATGGAGTTGGATAACATCATAATAGGATCTGGTGCAGGTGGCCTTTCGGCAGCTATCTGTCTTTCTCGTGCCGGGCAAAGCGTATTGGTACTGGAACAGCATGATGTACCTGGCGGATGGTGTCATAGCTTTTACCTGAACGGCCATCGTTTTTCGCCTGGGGTGCACTATATCGGCCTGCTCGACAAGGGCCAATCAACCAGCAAATTGTATGAAGGCCTGGGCATTGCGAATGACCTGGTGTTCTTCAAAATGAATGCTGATGCATACGAGCATTGCTGGATTGGTGAAGAGCGCATTGACATGCCCGCCGATGTCGACAAGTTGTACCGAGTACTTTCTGCGCGCTTCCCCGCCGAGAAAAAGAGGCTTGCCAAATACCTGACTTTGGTTCAGAATGTGAGCAAACAAATACAGCTAATACCTAAAATGAATGGCTTCTGGGATAATGTTACCATCGCCTACCGCACGAGGCACATGGGTAAGTTTAGTTTATTCAGTCTCAAGAAAGTCGTCGATTGGCATATTAAGGACCCTTTATTGAAAAAAGTACTCAATGTACAGTGTGGTGATCATGGGTTGCCGCCTGGCAAAGCAAGCTTCCCATTACACTGTGCATTGATGGATCATTATTTCTGTGGAGGGTTTTATCCCATGGGTGGGGGCGCCGGCCTGGTAAAAGCTATGACCAAAGCAGTAAAAAGGCATGGTGGTGAAGTACGGACGCGCTCTGGTGTGAAACGCATTCTGATTGAAGGAAGTGTGAAAAAGCGCGCGGTTGGCGTGGAGCTTGAAAATGGAGAACAGATTTCTGCAAAAAGAGTAATCTCCAACACCGATCCAGGAAAAACATATCTTGAGTTAGTAGGTGTTTCCAATCTGAGCTCTAAATTGGTGAAACGACTTTCTAAGACAAAATATTCATGCACTTCGCTCATGCTGTTTTTGACGATAGACATGGATCTTCGCAAAGCGGGGCTGGATTCTGGTAATATATGGATGATGCCCAACAGAGATCTCGATGACCTCAGTGAAGAAATGTTAGCGCGTGACATTGCATTGGGCGATGAGTTTCCGGGAATGTTCATCAGCTGTACCACGCTTAAAGACCCAACCAGCTTTGATGGCCGGTATCACACACTGGAGGCTATTACATTTATCAATTATGAATCATTTAACAAGTTTAAAGATGAAGGCAATGATCATTCGCCTGAGTATGTACAGTTCAAGGAGCGCTTAATGCAGAAGATGATCAATGGCCTCGAAAAAGTAGTGCCTGGCATTGGTGTGAATATTGTCCAAAAGGAATTGGGCACACCCATGACCAATGAGTTCTACATAAACACTACCAATGGATGCGTGTATGGAACCGAGAAAAGCTTCAGGCAGACAGGGCCATTCTCCTATAAAGCTGAAGGCGAAATTGAAAACCTGTATTTATGCGGAGCGAGTATCATGGCGCATGGAGTGGCGGGAGCCAGCTATTCAGGTGTGCAAGCGGCAGCAAAAATTCTAAAATGTAGTCAGGATGATTTAATACAACCTGATGGAATGCAAAGTGTGCGTATTTATGATGCCGAAGACCACTCCCAATATCCTGAAGAGATACAACAAAAAATGAAGCTGAGAAGGGCGAGTCGCAAAAGCATCTAATCCGCGTAAATAAACCGCAAGACGCCCTGAAGATTTACCTTTCCTTTGTTGAGCACAAAATACCTCACGTAGAATCCACGCATAAAATAAAGGTAGGAACCTTTCCAAATGCGTGAAACATAATCGATAAACCGGACTTTATTGCGCTCCGAAGAGCTCAGGGGCTCAAAAAACTCCTTAAAAAAGTTTATTTCCCGCTCTACTTCATTTTCGGTGTACTTATGCAACAGGCTCTCTGAACCAGCCAAATCCTGATCGTATTTTGAGTGCAGCTCTACACCGCTGAAGTCAGCTTGTTTTTGTGCATAGATGAAAAGTGCATTTGCCATTTTTTCAAATTGATCATACTTGCTGAGGAGAATTGCATTGAATTTACCTTTCTCTTGAAGGGTCAACAGACTTATTGCGCTTTTAATGAAAAAGTGTTTTCTGGAAAGATCGCAAAACTTATAATAAGTGTTACTGGTAGCTTCTCTTTCCCAGGCCCTGAATAATTCCTGCACACTTCTGTTCAGTTTTGAAAACTTCTTAAGTGTAACCCCGTACTCCTTTATAAACTCGAAGTCTTCGAAATGCCCATTTTTAAACGTATGTGCATATAAGCTCCAATAATAGGTGGTGTCCCAATAGAATTTGGCCGATGCAACCTGGGTATTCCCAAAAATTGGGTAGCTCTCCCTGAAGTATGATACTTGATCCGGGTACAGAACTTCCAATAAAGTATGATTCAACAGCTCGACATCTTCCTTCTTAAAATTACCTTCAAAATCGGCTTTGATTAGATTGGTGGTGAAGGTATTCGTAATAGCGATCAGATCAGTACCTGGGCTGTAAAAAGGATCAGAAAAAATACCAGCTTCACCGACGCAGGTCCAGCGGTTTTCCGAAAACACTTGCGAAGAGCTGTAGCTGTAATTCTTAATTTTTCTAAAATCCAATGGCTTTTTATTTTCTATGTGCCTTGCCAATACTGTTTCATGTTTCAACAGCCATTCCAGGGCCTGCTCATAGGAAGTGGCATAACTATCAAAGGGGTGAATTCCCTCGTCGGTAACAATGCCAATACTGGTATTTCCAGAGGAAAGCGGAATCAGCCAAACCCAATAGCCGCGGCCCATTAAATGGTTGGTTGAAAAGTACCTGTCTTCGAGGTTGCGGTTCTGCCATGCTTTATTCGATTGAGGTACCAGATCATTCACGCTGATTTTTCCTTCGAGCCGAAACCAGGCAGAGCTGGCCGAATGGCCGTTGTTCTGCTGGAGATTGAATTTTCTTTGCAGAAAACGCCTTCGTCCCGTGGCATCCACTACCCATTGGGCTGTGACGGTCTGCGTAGTATCTCCCTCAGCATATTGAATGACGTGTGGATCATTTGTGCCTGAAATGGCTATATCGTTGATTGAGACTCCTTCCAATACCCCTACCCCAGCATCAGCAACCAATTTTCTAAGATCGTTCTCCAGTAATCCACGATCCAGCTGATAAGTAGGAACCGGTGAAAACGTACTTGCACCCAATTCAGGCCTCTCCTCAAAAGGCCCGCTTCCATCCCCATAGAAATACCGCAATCCAAGTTTAGGAAATTGCTTCTCTATCAAGTAGCTTTTCAAACCCAGCACCTCACCCAGATAATGTGCGCCGAGCTCTACAGTCGATTCGCCAACTTTATGGGCAGCATCAGGCAAAGGCCCTTCAGCCTTCTCAATAATTACAACGGATAAGTCCGGCAGCTCCCTCCTCAGCTGATAAGCCAGTGTTAATCCTGCAAGCCCTCCACCACATACGGCAACATCGTAATGATCCATTGTTAAATGTGCTTTTCTATGGGAGTTGAAACTTTTTTGATTTTACAGCCACAAAATCCTTTAGATAGAAAGGCTCAAAGTAGGCCACATCTTCAAACTGATTTGACCCGTACTTTTTTTCGGCAAGAATGGCCATGTTAGACGCCGTTGGCAGATGATTTTGAAGAAAAACCGCATTGGGGTTTTGCCCCAATACTTTCTGACATTTCTCTACGGCATCTCCAAAAAACACTATTTTATTGTCCTTAAATTGACGCTGCAAAAAGGATTCATCTACAATTTCCGCCCTCACTTCTCCAGCCATCTCATTATCCCCATTATAGAGGGCATAATAGACCTCCATTCGCCTGGCGTCAATAAGCGGACAGTAAAGTGTATTGTCACCGCTAGCACGCTCTATTGAAGCTCCCAGGGCCATTGTTTGAAGGGTATTGACCGCGATTAGCGGTATGTCGAGTCCATAACACAGTCCTTTTGCTGTTGAAACACCTATTCGAAGTCCGGTATAGGAGCCTGGGCCCTCACTTACCGCAACCCCCTCAACATCCTTCATAGCGGCCCCTGCTTTTGCCAGCACCTCCTCAATAAACACTGTTATCTGGGAGGAATGTGATTTATCTTCTGAAGATTCTTTAACAGCCAGGACTTCTCCATCTTTTGCCAACGCAACAGAACACATCTGTGTGGCTGTCTCCAGGCTAATTAATAAGGCCATTGGGCAATGGGATTAATGTGGATGCTACTCATCATCGTCCTCTTTTTCTTGAACATCCTTTCCGTCCTTTAATTTCTTGGAAATGGCGGTGTAGGGACTAATAACAACACGCATTCCCACATCAATTCCAGACTTAATCTCGATGTAGTCGTTGTCTTGAATTCCGGTTTCAACTTTGTACAAAACCGCTTTCCCCTCCGCAATAACAAAGACACATTCATAACTCTCTTCCTCCTCTGCCTTTTTCGTCTTTTCGCTACCCTCTTCTTTCTTTTCAGTTTCACCACTATCTCCATCCGTTTTACTCGTTGCCGAGCTATCTGCCCGAATGGTAACGGCCTGAATGGGTATAGCAATTATTTCCTGTTGCGTTTCCGTCTGAATCTCCACGGTAGCAGACATCCCAGGCCTGAAAGGCGACACCGAAGCTTCACCGTCACTTATTAAATCCTCATAAGAGTTTTGAAGTACTCGAATCTTTACTGTGAAATTGGTGACCTGGTCTGCTCCGGCACCTTCAGTATTTGCAGAGTTGGCTACTTCGGTAACCCTACCCATGAACTTCCGGTTCAAATAGGCATCTACTTCAATGTCGGTGGTATCGCCTACAGAAACGCTCACGATATCATTTTCATTTACTTCTACGGAAACCTCCATTTCATTGAGGTTCGCCAGCCGCATTAATTCGGTTCCTGCCATTTGGGACGTACCAACCACTCTTTCCCCCTGCTCTACCCTTAGCATATATACCGTTCCAGCTACGGGAGCAAAAATCATTGTTTTGGACAGATTGTCTCTGGCTTCTTTCAGTGAAGCATTGGCGCTTTTGATATTAAACTCCGCGGCGATCATATTCTGTTTTGCCACATCCATGTTGGCTTTGATCGTTTCAAAATCAGCATCTGAAATAACCTGTTCCTTCCACAGCTTCTTATTTCTATTGAAAGTCGCCTCCGCCTCCATGAACCTGGCGTTAGTAGTTGCCAAATTGGCCTTGCTGCTGTTCAGTGCCGCATCCATCCTGTCAACAGATGACAAATAGATATCCCGATTTATCTTTATTAGTAAATCCCCAACCTTCACCTCATCCCCCTCCTTCACAGCCAATTCAATAATTTCTCCAGATACATCCGGGCTTATTTTGACCTCCACCTCGGGTTGAATTTTTCCGTTTGCAGAAACCTTTTCCACAATTGTTCTCAATTCTACCTTTTCAGATTCTACAGCCAGCAGGTCATGCTTTCCAAACCACTCAAGCTTCTTTCCTATTCCCGCAATAATCAGTAGAGCTAGAACTGCTACGATTAGAATTTTAATTGTTTTGTTCATTTATTCGTTTTTACAATAATTAAAATGCCAACGATTTCCCCTGGTAAAATTCTAAAATCTTTGTTTTGTAAATGAAATCATATTTTGCCTGTACAAGCTCTGATTTTGACCTGGCCAATTTATTTTTTGAGTCATTGAATTCTACCACGGTCTCCATCCCCGCATCGAGCCGATGCTTTGAATAATTGAAGGATTCCTGCAAAGCGCCAACCGATATTTTAGATGCCCTGAATTTTTTTAACGAGGCTTTGGCATCAAAATAAGCCCTCTGTATATCCTCCCTCAAATGAAGTCTTACAAGCTGCACGTTATATTGCTGATTCTCAAATGCAATTTTGGCCCTGGCTATTGCTGCCTTTGTTTGAAAGCCGTTAAATATGGGAATGGTTAAATAAAAACCCAGGGTCTGGTTAAGATTGTCTTTAACCTGATCTGAAAAAGGGGTAGTTTCATAAGTGTAGTCAAAACCTGGAAAAACCACTCCATCACCAGTGGTAGTGTAGCCCAATGTGTCGAAGGTCGGTGTGGAATTTGTAATGGACTTTCGGCCATCAGAATATCCCGTTCCATAGCTACCTCCAACTGATAGTGATGGAAACAGACCGCTCCTGGCTATGGCAATATCTTTTCCCAATCCTTCAGCTTTTAAATCGGCTCCATGAATCTGTGGCTGCACAGTTAAGGCAGTTGCATAAACCTGATTTACGGTATTCAGAACTTCCAAATTATCAGGTATCTCAACAAGGGGCTTTACGATAGCAAAATCTTTGGATACCTCTAAATAGAGCAGCTGCTGAAGGCTCAAATAGGCTAGCTCCAGCTGATTTGTTGCTTCAACCAGCTTTAATTCATCCAGTGCCAATTGTGCTTCAATATCCAATAGGCTGCCTCTCGCTAAATTCCCCGCTTCTACCAGCTTTTTTGTTCTATCTGTTTGCTCCGCGGTTATTTTTACCTGATTCTCCGCGATTTCCGCGATTTCCTGATTAAAAAGTATCTGCAAATAGCCCGCTGCCACCATCAGGGTTACGTCATCTGCTGTTTCGGCCCAATCAAATTCGCTGGCTTCAAGGTTGAGCTTGTTTCTCTTTATTGTATTGATGGCCTTCAGGCCCTCAAACAACATTACGTTACCGGTAATACTAAAGTTGTTCGACTGAAGCTTCTCTGTAACGAATGAATTCGTGAACGGGTCAACTGTCCGGCCAAAATTGTAGTTATGGCTCAGCCTTGCATTGATACTGGGTAAGGTGTTTGCTTTGCTCTGCCGCAAATTCTCACGCGCCAAATCAATATTGAGCTTACTTTGTTTAAGCTGAATATTATTATCCTTTGCATGATCAATACATTTTTGGAGCGACCAGCTATTGACCTCCTGACCGTTTGAGATGCCTACCCAAAAAATCAGTGCAATAATTACAGTCCACTCTGAGAATTTCATCTTTTTAAAGTCCGGTAATTAGAATGTCAACTCTTCTGTTGGCCAGCTCCTGGGTTGCGTTGGCTGGTTGCGGGTAGGTCATTTCCTTGTTTCCGTACCCTTTGTACACCAGCCTGGCCTCCTGTATATTTCGCTTTATCAGATAGAGATGCACAGATTTCGCTCTTAATTCTGACACTTCGTTCATCTCCTTACTGTTCTTCCTGTTTGGCGCATTTACATGACCTTGAACTTCAATGGTAACAGTTTTGTTATGCTCCATGAAGCTTATTAAATTATCAAGCGAAGCTATGGACGAGTTGAGAAGCTTTGAGCTGTTCTCGTGAAAATTGATGTTTTGTAGGGTTAGCTTCTCTCCAACAACTACTTTGGTAAGCTTCGCAACCATCTTTATGTCGTTCTTTACCTTATCCTCGTTGAGATGCCGAGAAAAGAAAAAATAACCTTTTGCATTGCAGTTGATGTCATAGTTTATTCCTGGATCCAGCACAATCTTATACTTGCTGCTGTCTGACACGGAATGCAGTACCTCGTCCTTTATATTTTGATCATCATTTACAATTAAAACTTCAACAGCGCTCTTGACTGGTTTCCTTGTCACTTTATCTATAACCGTAAGTTTTAAAATGGCTTTCGGCTTTGGGTAGCCGGCATAATGCACGTGTAGCATATGACCTTTACCCCCTTTAGAATAATTGTCTACCACCAACAAGAATTTATCGCCTTGCTGCACAAATATTGATTTGCTATAAGGATTTCCGGGACCCGACGGCATATACTCAACTTCCGCGTCAGTTGATAAGCCAGTTAACCCCTTTTGATCCGATCGGTTTTTGGCCATATTAGTTCTGGCGGGTTTGATTTCGCCTCTTTTTATTTTATCGCAAAAATCCTCCGAGCCATCATGCTTAAACAACAAAAAGTCAAAGTCATCAACTGAATCAATGGCAATAATATCCAAGGTAAGTTCTGTCGAATACATCGCCTCGAAGGAATACCACAATGTGTTGTGTTCCCTTTCGAACGTGAACATATCTCTCATCTTGTTTTTCTGTATCTCCAAACTCTGTCCGTGGCCCTCAGGTGGAACGGTAGGTCCAAACACGGAATCAGTCATGAGAATAGCACCGTTGCAATCGGCATTTTTCTCTTGCGGGAAGTACATCTTTTGGGCGAGGCATGCTGTGCCGCAACACAGAGCCAACGTTAATATGAGGAGGTGTTTGTTCATCTCGATGCGTGAAGAGCCAAATCTAAGAAATTTTGCACTTGTTTTCTGATACGGATTGTTCAAATAAATGGCTGAACATTACTAAAAAAGTTAAGACCCACGCAATAGTAGAACGCGCTTTTATCGATTAGTTGCCATAATTTAAATTTGGCGACAACCATTTTTCCATTTTCTGGAGATCCATCTTCTTTCTCTTGGCATAATCTTCAAGTTGATCTTTGCCAATTTTCCCGAGCCCGAAATATTTTGATTCGGGATTGCCATAGTACAGTCCGCTAACTGAAGCGGCTGGATACATGGCATAACTCTCTGTCAATTTTACTCCTGTAGCTTCCCCTGCATTTAGCAAATCGAACAGAATTTCTTTTTCGGTATGGTCAGGACAAGCTGGGTAGCCTGGTGCGGGCCTAATGCCTCTGTACTTCTCCTTTATCAACTCATCTTTGCTAAATGGCTCATCCTGTGCGTATCCCCAGAGCTCCGTCCGAAATTTCTTATGCATCAGCTCGGCAAATGCCTCAGCAAACCTATCGGCCAATGCTTTCAACATGATGCTGTTATAGTCATCGTGGTCATCCTCAAAACGCTTCACGTGTTCTTCAATGCCAATACCAGCCGTAACGGCAAAACCGCCGACATAATCCTTTTTGCCACTCTCTTTGGGAGCTATAAAATCCGACAACGCTATATTCGGTTGGCCCGCTGCCTTTTTCAATTGCTGTCTGAGGGTGTGAAATGTCGTTATCACTTTTGCAGGATTCTCAGGTGCATAGACCTCAATATCATCTCCTATAGAATTCGCCTGCCACACTCCATAAACGGCATTTGCGGTTAGCCATTTGTTCTCTATTATCTGGTCGAGTAATGCCTGGGCGTCATTAAAGAGCTTAGTAGCCTCTACACCCACAACCTTATCCTTTAAAATGGCCGGATACCTCCCCGCCATTTCCCAAGTGGTAAAAAATGGTGTCCAGTCTATGTATTCCCTGATCTCTTCCAGCGGATATTCTTTAAATGCTTTCGTGCCCAATTCAGCGGGTTCTTCGGCTTCAAAGCCGCCCCACTCTATTTTGAATTGATTGTTTCTGGCTTCTTTAATTGAAACGTAGGCCTTCGCAGACTTCTTTCTCTCATGATGCTCCCTCAACACTTTGTATTCATCCGCAATGTCACCTACAAAGTCCACTTTCGCCTTCTCGTTCAGTAATTTTCCCACTACCGGGACAGATCGTGAAGCATCCAATACATGAATAGTAGGACCGGAATAATTGGGTTCGATCTTAACGGCCGTGTGAATTCTGGATGTGGTCGCTCCGCCGATCAGTAAAGGTATTTTCAGTTTTTTATGCTCCATCTCCTTCGCTACGTGCACCATCTCATCCAGGGAAGGGGTTATGAGTCCGCTTAAGCCGATCATGTCTACATTGTGTTTTTCGGCTTCCTCCAAAATAGTCTGGCTCGGTACCATTACGCCGATGTCGATGATGTCGTAGTTGTTACATCCCAACACCACGCCAACAATATTCTTACCGATATCATGCACATCTCCTTTTACTGTAGCCATCAGGATTTTACCGTTTGTGGCACCTTCGGCTTTTTCCGCTTCTAGAAAAGGTAAAAGGTATGCTACAGATTTTTTCATAACACGAGCACTCTTAACTACCTGGGGCAAGAACATTTTTCCCGCACCAAATAGATCTCCTACTACATTCATCCCGTCCATTAATGGCCCTTCAATTACTTCCAGCGTCCTGTCGAATTGTTGCCGGGCCTCTTCGGTGTCAGCTTCAATATAATCGGTAATCCCTTTAATAAGCGCGTAGGAAAGCCTCTCATTTACACTATCCTTCCTCCATGTCTCATCCTTCTGAACTTTCTCTCCCGTGTCTACCACTGATTCTGCAAATGCCAGCAACCTTTCTGTAGAATCCTCCCTTCTATTCAATAAAACATCCTCCACACGTTCCAACAAATCTGATGGGATGTTGTCATACACCTCCAGCATGGCGGGATTTACGATACCCATGTCCATGCCTTCGTTGATGGCATGATACAGAAAAGCAGAGTGCATTGCCTCTCTTACCACGTTATTTCCCCGAAAGGAAAATGAAACATTACTCACTCCCCCGCTTACATGTGCCCCGGGCAAGTTCTCCCGGATCCATCTGGTAGCGAGGAAAAAGTCCATGGCGTTGTTGTTGTGTTCTTCGATGCCGGTGGCCACAGGAAATATGTTGGGATCGAATATGATATCCTGTGGTGGGAAACCGAGCTCATCCACCAGAATTTTATAGGATCGTTGACATATTTCTATTCTTCTTTCGTAGCTATCGGCCTGGCCATCCTCATCAAACGCCATGACGATCATTGCGGCGCCATATCTCTTTATGAGCTTTGCCTGACGCCGAAATTCCTCTTCGCCTGCTTTTAAACTTATGGAGTTAACAATGCATTTGCCCTGTACACATTTCAAGCCCGTTTCAATAATATCCCATTTGGAGGAGTCGATCATGATAGGTACCTTGCATATTTCTGGCTCAGCAGCTATTAGATTCAGAAACAATCGCATGGCATATACACCGTCTAACATTCCCTCATCCATGTTGATGTCTATGATCTGGGCACCCCCTTCAACCTGGTTGGCAGCCACGGACAAGGCCTCTTCATAGTTTTCCTCTTTTATCAACCGCAAGAACTTTCTCGACCCCGTTACATTGGTTCGTTCTCCAATATTTATGAAGTTCAATTCAGGGGTGACAACCAAGGGCTCCAGCCCACTGAGCCGCATAAACGGCACATTATCCCACTTATACTCATACTTTCCGCTATAGTCTGGATGCAAACTCATGTAAGTCGTACTTTTCTAAACTGGCTTTGTCAGGCTTCTGCTTTCTGCTCTGTTGCCCTAGGTTTATATTTCTCTGCGAGAGAGGCGATTGCCTTAATATGATCCGGGGTAGTGCCACAACAACCACCAATAATATTTATAAGCCCCTCATCGAGAAATTCCTTGATCTGCTCAGCCATGAACTCTGGCGACTCATCATACTCGCCAAATTCATTGGGCAAGCCCGCATTTGGATGTGCACTCACAAAGAAATTTGATTTGTTCGCCAGAACTTGCAGGTAAGGTCTCAATTCCTTTGCGCCCAACGCACAATTTAAACCAACGCTTAACAAAGGCATATGAGAAATTGATATCAAAAAAGCATGTGTTGTTTGGCCAGATAATATTCTTCCACTGGCATCTGTGATTGTTCCGCTAACCATAATGGGAATATCCACGTTTTCCTCTTCACACAGCCTGTTTATGGCAAATAATGCTGCCTTTGCATTCAGTGTATCTGTAATCGTCTCTACCAGGAACGTGTCTGAGCCACCCTTCAGTAATCCCAAAGCCTGTTCATGATAATTTTCTTCCAGCTCTTCAAAAGTAATGGATCTGAATCCGGGGTCATTCACATCTGGCGACATGGACGATAGTTTTGTTGTTGGCCCCATAGACCCAGCCACAAATCGTGGTTTATCTGGTTCCTTTGCCGATATTTCATCTGCCACTTCCCTTGCTATTTTTGCCGCTTCGAAATTAATATTATAGGCTTGATCCTCCAGGTGGTAATCGGCCTGAGCCGCCCGGGTACCTCCGAAGCTATTTGTTTCGACGATATCAGCACCCGCTTCGAAATACTCCCGATGGATACTTTTAATGATCTCGGGCTGGGTAATAGACAAAAGGTCATTGTTTCCTTTCAAAGGGCTGCCATGATCTTTGAACTGGCTACCGCGGAAATCTTCCTCCTCCAGCTTGTGCCGTTGGATCATTGTTCCCATGGCGCCGTCTAGAATCAGTATCCTGGTATTTAATATGTCATTTAATGTTTCCATTTCAGTGCAAAAAAAAATCCCTTCTAATTTTATCAGAAGAGATTCTACATCTTGTTAATTAATCTTTTCTGACTCATCTATCTCCGCACATAAGTGAGCGTTTTCATTTATGTGTAAAGTTAGATTTGGCACCGCTACCTGAACATAACTTGTGTACAACTTATGTGCGGGTCGGTTGCCAAGGTATCAACGGGCTAACTCCCTCCACCTTTCTTGATAAGTCTTCCCTTATCTCGGGAATTGTTATTGTTAAAGAACGTTTGTCGTACAAAGTTATGCAAGTATCGCCTAAAAGCAAAAATACATGTGAACTAAAGGGAACCTTAAAGATGTTTGTAATTTTGCGGACCATCTGTACCAATGAAAGTCCACTGCTGTTCCATCCTTATAGTTGCCTCTGTATTGCTCACGGCTTGCTATTCGACAAGGCCATATTATGCGCCGAAACACTCAGGGTGGGAGGCTTCTGAAGATTCGGCAAGTACAGATGCCCATCATACGATATATTTACTCGGTGACGTAGGAGAAGATCCCAGTAAGTCCAATTCTGTACTTTCTCTCTTGCAAAACCTGCTAGCGGAAACGAATGGCGAAAAAAGCGTGGTCTTTCTGGGCGATAATATTTACGGTGAAGGCTTACCAGATTCATTAGATCACGAGAGGCCGAGCTCGGAGCTGAGAATCAATGCACAGCTGGATGCGGTCAAAGAATCAGGTGCCCATATTTATTTTGTTCCGGGAAATCACGATTGGGCAAAAGGCGGTGCCGAAGGACTGCAACAGGTAAGTAGAGAGGAAAGGTACATAGAGGCCTACCTGGGGCGGGGAAACACATATATTCCGGATAACGGTTGTCCGGGGCCGCAAGAGGTAAAGGTGAACGAACAAATCTGCATTATTGCATTGGATGCACAATGGTGGCTTTATGGCATTGATAAGCCAACGGGGCCATCATCAGGTTGCATTGAAGATGAAGCAGATTTTACCGCTAATTTTACCAGTATCCTGGATGCGAATAAGGATAAGATGGTCCTAATTGTTTCGCATCACCCACTTTACAGCAATGGAAATCACGGTGGTCGTTATCCGTTGGTGGAACATCTATTTCCGATGACCGCTTTGCACAGGGCCTTGCTCATTCCATTTCCGCTTATAGGAAGTATTTATCCGGCATACCGGCACTTTATAGGGAATATTCAGGACCTGACGAATACTACATACAAAGCTTACATAGCGCTTATAGAAGGGATATTGGCTGGCAGAGATAATATCATCTTTGCCGCGGGCCATGAGCACAACCTTCAGTATGTTGAACGCGAAAAGCAGCATCACATCGTCAGTGGTGCTGGTAGCAAAACGACCTACCTGGCAAGGAACAAGAAAATTGACTTTGGTGCTTCGCAAAAAGGGTTGATGAAACTGAGCTTCTATGGGAATAAGGAAGTGTGGCTGGAAACAATTTTACCAGGAAAGGATAAAAAACCAAAATTGATCTTCAAGAAAAAGCTGCAATAGCTAAGCGCTTAGCCCTCCAGTTTTGCCCTTTCTTTTAACTGGCGATACCAGTAGACGCCTCCGCCAAAAACCATGGCATAAGGAATTGCCATCAGATACAGAATCCCGGCGTTTAATCCTGCGCCTATTCCGCCTCCATTTTTTTGATTCGACTCTACTACAGCTTTACACATGGCACACTGTGCATCTGCATCTGTACCAATTAACAGCGCTGCAGCCGTAAGAATCAATGCTATAAAAAGAAGTTTTTGCATCTTAAAACGGATAATACGGTCTCATCAGCAAATATACTAAAACACCGGAAATTGCCACGTAAAGCCAAATCGGAAAGGTCCATTTTGCTATGCTTCTATGCTTGCTGATTTGGTTGGTAAGGCCGCGATACATGGATAGCAGCGCCATTGGAAGTATGGCCGTTGCGAGAACAATATGGCTGATTAGCAAAGTAAAATAGAAAGGCCTAACCCAGCCCTCTCCTCCAAAAGCAGTGTGCCCTGTATTGTAATGGTATATGATATAGGAGACCAGAAATATGGAGGACAATACAAATGCCAAGATCATACAAAAACGGTGATTTATAATCTTACCATTTTTGATAAAGAAATACCCGGTAACCAGTGCAGCGGCGGTCAGCGCATTCAATGTGGCGTGAAAGAGCGGTAAATTTCGTACAGACTCAGCTGCTCCCGTATCAGGTAGCAACATCAGTATTGCCACTACTATTGGCACGACTATAGAAAGCGTGGCAATAATATAGGTAGCCCGTTGGTCTCGAGCAGATGACTGATCCATTTCTCGTTGATTAGTCCTTTTTGGACATTACATAATCCGTGAGCAGTTTCTTTATGTCATCTATCAACTTATCAACTTCTTCCGTATTTGTTCCATCATAGAAGCCCCGAATGTGCTTCTCCTTGTCAACGAGCATGAACATCGGACTATGTATAAAATCATCGGGCCCTCCATCGCCATCCTGTACAGGAACAAAGTAGCCCTTGCGTGCTATATCATACAGCTCTGCCTTGTTACCCGTTACAAAGCTCCAATTCTTCCCGTCGGCCTGTTTGTGCAGCTGGTATGCTTTTAGCGCCTCCGTAGAATCCGTTTCCGGATCGACTGTATGCGACAGAAAAGCCAATTCTACAACACCTTCAAACTCTTCCTGCACCCGGAGCATTTGGCTGGTCATTATCGGACAAATAGATTGGCAGGTTGTAAAGAAAAAGTCTGCCACATATACTTTTGAATCAAAAGAGGCACCGGTAACTATTTTGCCATTTTGATCTGTAAAGCTGAAGTCAGGGACGCTGTGATAAATTGTATCGATGACCTCTTTACCGTCCACCATCGATTTTTCAACTTCTTTTGGCCCATAGTAATTCAGGGAAGTGTAGTTCATGCCTGCGGTTACAAAGAGAAAGTAAAAGGTTGCCGGGGCAATTAGTAAAGCCGCGAGAACAGAGTACGTTAAAAGGGAAGAGCTGTTTTTTGCCATTGAAGAATCCTTATCCCAAGACCCATCCAATATCGAAAATAAAGTTCGCCTCAGTAATCGCTATGAAAAGGAGATAAGCAATGAAGAAACAATAGGGTACCAGTATTATTTTTTTGAGAGAGGACAGCTCATCTCCCAAATGCATAAATATCATTATAATATATCCCGCTTTAACAATAGTCAGGAAGATGAACGTGTACATCAATATATCCTTAAATCCCGCATGCTCCGCAAAATACCATCCCATTCCAACCTCAAAAATGGTAACTGCCAACAAAATCCAAAACACCTTCCAAAGTCTTTTCCTCAGTACCTTGCCCTCCTCGTCGGTATGGGAGATGTCTAATGAGTATTCTATGATGTCGTCTCTTTCCATTTATTTTATTTAGCTTGTTATATAGATTAAACCAGGTAGAAGAAGGTGAATACAAAGACCCAAACCAGATCTACAAAGTGCCAATATAAGCCTGTTTTTTCTACCATCTCATAGTGCCCGGTTTTATCCATGTGCCCCTTCATCACCTTAATGAGAATGATAATATTTATTACCACACCCGAGAATACGTGGAAACCGTGAAATCCAGTGATGAAGAAAAAGAAGTCACCAAATAGCACATTGCCGTATTCATTGTAATGCAGGTTTGCCCCATGCACCGTCTGCGTTACCCATTCACCATCAACAATAATGTCTTTAACCGCCCCTATTTCTGTGCCATGAATGAAGTGTGACCACTCCCAAACCTGTGAGAACAAGAAGAAAAATCCACCTACAATGGTAAGTACCATCCATACCTGCACTTCCTTTTTGCTCCTTCTATGTCCTGCCTCAACCGCCAATACCATCGTTACTGAGCTCAATATCAGGATAAAGGTCATCAGTCCTACATAGAGCAATGGCACATGGGAATCTCCCATAAAAGGAAAGTGGACAAATACCTCATTCGCTGAGGGCCATGTGCTGCTAAACTTATGACGCATAAATCCATAGGAGCAGAGCAGTCCGCTAAAAGTTAAAGCATCCGAGATTAGGAAAAACCATATCATCAGCTTACCATAGCTCACCTTGAAAGGCGATCCGCCTCCTCCCCAAAGGGTCTTTTGATCTAGGACTTCAGTGTTATGCGACATGTGCAGCGAGATTAAGTTGTGCAAGTTTAATCACTTTATTAAATATTTTCAAGATTGTTGGTAATTTTTAGATTAACAATATTGTTTTCCCCTTGAATTTTTATTCGATAAACATCAAAAAGAGGTACAAATAAACCCACAATCCATCCAGGAAGTGCCAGTAAGTGGCGCAAATCTCCAGCCCTACACTGTCTTCCGAATTATATTTCATCCTCAAGGCATTTATCAATACCACGAGCATGGCGAGCAATCCGCCTCCTAAATGCGCTATGTGTACACCCGTTAGAACGTACAAAAATGAGCTGGACGTATTGAAGCTGCCGAACATTTTGGGATCGATTGGATCTTTGAATTCATCATCCTGCGGCATGTAAAAATCTTTACCATTGTACAGCAGCGATTCACCATTGTAAGCAATCGTGTAATCTACTCCGTATTCTCCTTTTATATCTGTAAGGCTTCCAACAAAAAAATGGCCTTCATCCACCAATTGAGTCCAACCCATGTACTGTGACCCCACAAATCCCAATCCAAGGACGAAGGTTAACAAGACCGCCACTTTTACTCTTCCATATTCGCTGGCCTTAGCCGCTTTTACGGCCATTGATATGGCTACACTGCTCAGTATGATAAGAAGGGTACTTACCATGAACATATCGGGTAAGTCAAAGTTCACCCAAAAATTATCCGCTTTTGTTACAATGTAACCACTGGTCAATCCACCAAAGAGCATTACCATGCTCACCATGGCGACCCACATCAGGGGCTTTAATCTTCTGTTCTTATCGTCGTATATCTCTGTGCTATTTTCTTGCATGAATTAAAGTTTATCTAATATCAAAGCTATTTGAACTACCGGCAAATACACGAATGAGGCTAACATCAGCTTTCGCGAATCCTTGAGCTCCAGTGATCGATAAAGCTTAATTGAAAGTACCAGAAACCAAACACCCGTAATGATGATTGCAACAGCCGCTATAGTTCCTGACATTTTAAAAACAATGGGAAGCAGGCTGATGGGCAATAAGCCAATTGAATAAACAAGTACCTGAAATGCACTCGCTTTATCTCTTCCTCCCGGAGATGGTAACAATTTGAATCCCGCTTTTTTATAATCGTCGTCCAGCACCCAGGCAATGGCCCAAAAATGAGGAAACTGCCACATGAACTGAATTGCGAAGAGTATCAAGCCACCTATTCCTATTGAATTCGTTGCGGCGGCCCATCCGAGCAGGGGCGGAATAGCTCCGGGAAATGCGCCAACCAATACGGCGAATGGCGTAATCCTTTTAAGTGGCGTATATGCCAGCGTATATGAGAGCAATGCCAGCAGGCCCAGGAAACATGATAATGGATTAATAAAAACGAAGAGCAGTACCAGCCCTGCCACCCCTAAAATGGTGGCGAAGGTGTAGGCTTCCATCAAGCTCATTCTGTTATCCGGAAGCGGTCGTTTAGCCGTACGGTCCATCAATGCGTCTAAACCTCTCTCAATTATTTGATTGAAGCCGTTAGAAGCACAGGTTACCAGGAAGCCACTTATTATAAGAATTGACAATTTGTGCCAATCTGCCTGGCCTGGCGCAAGCATATAACCCGCAAAGGCTGAAAACACCACAATTGACGCAAGGCGGAGCTTAACAAATTGGGCATAGTCCTTTAATTTGCAGGATAAAAACTCCATGGTAAAATACGAGGTTATGGAAATAGTTTTATATGTGATCTCTTAACTGTTTTATCTCTGTAAAACACCATGCAATTTTACCAATTATTTCCCAGACTGGAAAATTAAAAATCGTGGTAAACATTGGATAGAGAGGTGCTCAATCCCAGATAAATGAAGTTGACTTGCGTAGTAATCCCCTGAGCCCTTAACAAACGATTGGAAATACCTGCTTCAAGCCTTAAATTTAGTTCCGGCAACAAAATATAAGCGAACCTGAGATCGATGTACGAGATGTGATTTTGATCTCCCTGTGCTATTTCGTTTTCAAATTCTCTCGACCTGACGGTTTGGTAATCCAGAAAAATATCTCCGCCCCAGTTAGATCCGTTGCTGTCCTTGCCTTTTAACGCATAACTGAATTTCCCCTCTACAAGAAAGCTACCCTGCTGATACTTTAAAAATGAAACTGATTCATAAAAATTAGCACCAAGGGGATGGGCCAGAGCCTGGTTAAAATGCGAATAGTTCTGGCTGTACAATCCGTGAGAATAGGTAAAAGGCCGCACATAATTAAACTCTGTCTGTAGTGATAGTCCTTTTACCTTGAATAGGTTATAGCTCTTAAGGCCCAGCTGAAAACCGTGCTTATTGGCCCACCAACCGCTTTGAGCCCGCAATTCCCTCAAAAGAAACTCATCAAGGATCAGCTGCCCATACAACTGTTGATTTTTCAAGAACCTTATGCTCAGGTTCAATCCTATGAGTGCATTGTCCGAAGAACCCTGCGCGAACTCTACGGGCCGATAAAAAATTATTGGGTTTAGATAGTTTACATCATAACCTCGTGTGCCGGAGCTGTCCTTTCCCTGCCACACGATGGATTCAAAAAGGCCAATGGATATACCTTTGGTGATGTTCCAGCTCAAATAGTGGAAAGTGGCATATTTTCTTGTGAACCTTGTCGGTATTCCTCCCGAGCCATGAACGTCATTCATGATTGTATATAGATTCACATACTTAAGTTTCCAAATTTTCGTGGATATCTTAAGATACGGGTAATTATTTGTGTTGTCTGACAGCAGAAGCGATCTATATCCGTTTCCGAAGAAGTTTTTGCCCTGGCCCAATTGAAAGTTGAATATTTCATCAGGTGAATACGAAATATATCCTGCGTAATTGCTGTAAAAATAACCCTCCTTTGAGCAATGTGCGTAGCCCCTTCCCGGTACAACCTCACTGGTTGAAATCGCAGCGTCCACATAAGGTAAAAACGCCGAATTTCCCGTTTGCCAGGAGCCAGATACGGCCAACTTTTTACCAAAGCCTGCAGTTATTATTGCACCAAGCGATGATCCGGAAATGGTCTTGGATGAAGCCACGTCGTATCCTCCATTCACGGATAAGAGGGGCCCGGCTACAATTCTAATATTTCTTGAATCCCACATATCAGCAGAACCGTTATATTCTTTGCGATGTCGGGCGGGAAACACGATCCCATATTTTCCAGAGTCTAGCTCTACGTAAGAATAAAGAGACCTTGCCCGGTAGAATACCGAATCTATATCTATCACCTCATTCACCTCAGCATACAAATAGGGCCTTATCGCACTATGGGCGGTAAAATCGTTTCGGTTTAATTCAGCATCAAAAAAACCATTGAGGTCACGATTTAAGGGGAGATAGGTCGCCTGACCATAACAATTATTGCTTGCGATCACATTGCACAGTATCAGGCAAAAGGCAACTATACCGAATTTGGCCGGATGATTGAATCGCAAAATGCTAATCGTATTTTTTCTTAATAATAAATGGGATTTGACCTATCAAAACGGCAGAGCCACACACTATCAAGAGCGCATAGCTCGACTCCATCCCCGCTGAAAAAATTGCCAGGCTAATAATCAGAATATTAAAGGAATACAAGGTAATGGCGCATTGTTTATGAGACATCCCAATCTTGAGCAAACGATGATGAATGTGCTTGTTGTCCGGCGCAAATGGTGAATGGCCTTTTACCGTTCTGTTTATAAATATTCTCAGGGTATCAAACAATGGATAAATTAAGACTGCTATGGCAAATACGGGCTTCGACAGCAGGAGCAATGGTTGAGGTAAATGGCTTTTGGGGAATTCAATGAGCTTAATAGCCAGGATCGAAATAATTAGACCAATAATTAATGCCCCGGAATCACCCATGAATATCTTGGCGGGCGAGAAATTGAATATTAGAAAGGCCAAAAGCGAGCCCGCAAGCGCAAATGCCAGGCTGGCATAGGTTAGCTCACCGGCAACATAAAACCACATTCCAAAAGCCAGTGAGACGATTAGCCCAATACCAGAAGCGAGACCATCAATTCCATCTATCAGGTTAAACGAATTAGAAATTACTATATATGTAAATAAAGAGAGGAAAATGCTTGCCCAATCAGGGATATCCCTCATTCCGAATAAACCATGCATACTTGTGAGTTTTATGTCTGCCATGGTTACAAGTATTAAGCCCACTACCATGTGGCCAAACAGTTTTTTAACGGGCGCAGTACCGGTGATATCATCCTTTATTCCAATGAAGAAAAGAATGAGTAACGTTGCCACAATGTACTTTAGATCAGAGCTGATCATCCCCACCCCGCCATGATATTGAGCCGGAAACCAAAGAGCATAGGAGAAGAGTGTTCCGGCAAAAATTATGATCCCACCAATAGATGGGATACTCACCTTGTGCAGCTTTCTCTTATCGCCGGGCTCGTCAAAGAGCCTCTTGAGGTTTGCTACCTTAATTAAGGCAGGCGTTGCCAGTAACACAATCAGAAATGACGTGATGAAACCTACCAGCAGTATTTTTTCGTTTCCGAGCATATAATTTACTATGAATGAACCTGATACGGATATTATCTAATAAAGGTACAAAGATTGTTAAAAGTCAAAGTATTGATTATTAAGTGCCGTTCTCAGGCCAATAAAAAAATATTGTGTTTCCTTGTTCCAGAAATTGTTTTTTTCTGATCTGTTAGAGAACCCCACCAGCAGCTGCATATGGGTTTGCGGGTTGATCATATATCCAAGCTTTATTGTTTCATACAGCAGTGTTGTTGTCTGCCCTGAGGCCGATATAGGTATGCCAGCGTCTGATTTGAAAATATCCTTGCCCAGATGGTATACGTTTAAAGAATCCTCCTGATAGGTTGCATAATTGAATTTAACGTCAACAAAGAAATCTTTCACTTTATAATTAACTATTCCAATAAATTCAGAAAACCCTGCCCCTAGGGGATGTGCCAATGCCTGATTGTAGTGCGAATAGTTTCGGGTTGAATCCATGTGGCCATAGGAATATGCCGAAACGGTGTTATACTCTGCCTGAAAGTATAGATTCTTGATCTTAAACAGATCAAACCCTTTCAAACCTACCTGAAAGCCATATTTATCGCTTTGATTATCATCCAGCATTGCCTGAGCATATAGGTTAAGTTTGTCTGCCAGTTTCACTTTCAGGTTCATGCCTACCATAACATTGTTTTTGTCATTTAACCCAAATTGAAAGGACCTGAACATCATAACCGGATTGATAAAGTTCAGGTAGTCGTCCTCATACATCCACTGCCCGTCTGATTCGGATGCTTTCCATATAATTGATTCAAAAATACCAATGTGTATTCTCTTGTTTACTATCAGATTTAAATGATTGATGGTTCCCATTTTCCTTTGAAAGCGCTCTTCAGTAACGGGGGAGGTGGGTAGCTCTACACTCAGATTTTGAAAATTTGTATGATAGAACATCATACAGAACTTTAACGAAATGGTTAAATCCAAGATAAAATTAGGTGATAGAC
>DTRI01000322.1 GCA_012966015.1 Flavobacteriales bacterium
GGGTGATTTTTTTTCAGAGAATCCGCAATCCGTCCTCCGAGGTAGCCCAGTCCTCCAGTGATAAGAATTTTTAAATCCGGCATTAAGTGTTTTTATAGGATCCAGTTTTTGGTTACGAAGCAGGAAGGCGGTAGACCACCCAAAATCATAGAGTTCCTTCAAATTTTAAAGAATTGTAACTCGATCATTGCGTCAAGTCCAATACTAACATTATACGAGCAGTGGAGATGAAAGTTCGTCCACCCAAGAAAACACGTTAATTTAGGTATTGGGCCATATTAAAATGCTGAATGAAGTTTATTTGGAAGCATCTATAGATCAATATATAATACTACACTGGCTTATGATGAGTAGATATTTCCCTAGACATGCCCACCGGAAACTAATCCGCATGAATCATTCAGAATGAATTTAATATTTTCGCGCCAGATGGTTGAGCCATCTCGTTTCTTAAATTTAAGGAATTGATTTTGATTTTCTCCAGACTTCCCAGTCTTTTTGTGCTGGTGCGTGGCAGAGGCTATTCGTTGGTTTTGTTGTATGTGCTCGTTATTGGAAGTACAGCGATGGAATCTATAGGTATCGCCTCAATTTACCCTCTCGCCAAAATGTTCCAGGATGCGAGTCAACTAGACTATTACAGGGATAAGCTCATCGCCTGGGTACCGGCACTGGAATTTCTGAGTCGAGAACAATTTTTCTCTTATTCCCTTCTGGGAGTGGGAGCGCTTTTCGTTTTTAAAAACGTATTTCTTGTTTTGGCCGGATACGGCAATATCAGCTTAGTCACCCACCTCTATCGCTCATGGATGAACCAGATATTCAAAATTTATCTGGATAAACCGTATACGTTTTTTATGGAAAACAAGGCGGGTGATCTTGTTCAGCGCAAGATCATGCAAACCCATAAAGCTTCAGGAGCTCTTCGAAACTTCATTTCGCTTTTAGGCGGCCTGACGACCATTTCCGGGGTGTTTCTAGTTTTATGTTTTGTGAGCCTTAAGGTCACTCTGGCTGTTACTGTCCTGATGATACCTGTCTATTACGTTACGATGAATATCTCACGGAGAAAAATTTATAGCGCAGGAGACCGTCTTGTTGAGCTTGAAAAGCAGGGGTTCGGGCTCACCACAGAAGTCCTTTCTGGAATCAAGCAGGTTAAAGTTTTTTGCGTGGAAAACCACTTTCAATCCCAGCTTCGAAAGATATGGAACGAGTACTCCCGACACTCCATACAAACCCAATTCTTGACCACTTTGCCTCGGCCAATCCTTGAGACCCTGGTGGTCATTGTAGGGGTGGGTACCATGTTCATTTTTATGAAGGCCTCTGGCTACGAAAAAGATGTCTTGCCAATACTCGCGGTATTTGCTGCTGGAATTTACCGGATTCTCCCTCTGGCCTCAGCGTCCAGTGCGCAAGCTATGGCATTTGCTGTCCGCCTTCCTTCAGTTGAAACAGTTGCAAGCCTTCTAAGGGAAGAAGTCAAAGAAAAAACAGGCCGCGCGCTTCCTGCTATGGCTGAAAAAATTGAATTTCAAAATGTTTTCTTTTCGCATAGTAATCGGGAAGTAGTTTTGGAAGATATGTCGTTAGTATTTGAGAATAATAAGTTCTATGGAATCGTAGGTGTTTCCGGTAGTGGGAAATCAACTATCATTGATCTAATAGCTGGTTTTTTTAAACCTCAAAAGGGTAGAGTTTTGATAGATGGAGTAAACCTAAGTGATGCTGATGTCAGTACCTGGCTTTGTCAATTGGGGTTAATCAGCCAGGAAGCATTTATTTTTAGTGGGACCATCGAAGATAACATCTGTTTTGGGGTAGATGTGGCGGATCGGGATCAAAACCGCATTAAAGAAGCAACGCGAATCGCTTATGCTGATGAATTTATAGACTCGTTGCCGGAGGGCTATCAGACAATGGTGGGAGAAAGAGGAGTCAAACTTTCGGGCGGACAAAGACAGCGATTGGCAATAGCCAGGGCGATTTATCTGGATCCACCTGTACTTATTTTCGATGAGGCCACCAGTTCCTTGGATGCTAATTCCGAACGGAAGGTCCAGGAGGCGATTGAGGCCCTGCATGGTAAAAGAACCGTTATCGTGGTAGCGCATAGATTGGTCACCGTCGCCGTCGCCGATCATATTTATGTTATAGAAAATGGTCGTCTAATTGAAGAGGGTACTCACCAAAAATTAAGGGCAGGAAGTGGATTGTACAGTCGTCTTTGCGCCAAGCAAAGCTTAGGTCA
>DTRI01000323.1 GCA_012966015.1 Flavobacteriales bacterium
GGTATCCAACCATGAAGCTTTTCAGACAACAGCAGATTAATGATTGGGATGGCGTCTTCCAGCAAGTTACGATTTCACTGAAAGAGTTATTGACTAGCTGATATTAAGGCATAAATGTGAGGCATATATGTCGCAGAAAGTCCTAATTACAGGTGGTGTAGGCTACGTTGGTAGCGTGTTAGTTCCAAAATTGCTTTAGTCAGGTTATGACGTCAAAGTACTAGATTTGTATATTGATGGAGAGCACGTTTTTGATAGTGTGAAGAATCATCCACATCTAAAAGAAATTAAGGGGATATGCGAGATAGAAACCTACTGGAAGAAATTATGCCGGGATATGATATCATTAGACACTTAGCCTGTATGTCAAATGACCCAAGTTTTGAACTGGATCCGGATCTTGGTAGATCCATTAATTATGATGCTTTCAGACCGTTAGTTGAGATCTCGCGCGACAATGGTGTCAGCCGCTTTATATATGCTTCTTCTTCCAGTGTCTATGGAGTCAAAGAGGAAGAAAATGTAATAGAAGAACTCTCCTTGGAACCGCTGACTGACTATTCAAAATATAAAGCGCTATGTGAAGAAATCCTGAACCAATATCAAAGTCGTGAATTTACCACTATGACTGTTCGTCCAGCAATTGTCTGTGGCTATTCTCCGCGGTTACGTTTGGATTTGACCGTCAATATTTTAACTAATCACGCGGTTAACCTTGGTAAGATTACTGTTTTCGGAGGGGACCAGAAAAGACCAAATATTCATATCGAGGATATCACCGATCTATACGTTGATTTACTTTCCCGCCCCAAAAAACTGGTAGCGGCAAATAGTGCCAAGAAGAAAAGAGGTTTCTGATTCATTGCATCCTCACTAAAAGTTTCCTCAGTTAAGTGGGGAGAGAATTTTCAATCTAGTGGAGTTATTATTGATAGCCAACCGGTTAAAACCAAAGCTCTAGCTGAGAGCTGCGAAGCTGATAGGTACAAAAGATTTAAAGCTACAAAGGGTATGTAGTGGTGCACAACATAGGGATTCTGCTGGTGTCTGGACAACGGGTACTAAATCTCCAGATTCCGAAAACGTAATCTATATTGCCATGATTCAATCTCTGTTGAAGCTAACCTAATTTCTTTCAAGCAGATTCCAAGGAATTTTAATTGCATAAAAGAAACCTGAAATTTCATGAAGCCATTAGAGAAGCAATAGATTTAAGCATGGCAGAAGATTTGGATGTCTATTTAATAGGGCTAGGAGTTGCGGATCCAAAAGGTGTATTTGGTACAACGCTTGGTCTGCAGCAAAAGTATGGGTCAAATCGTGTAATGGATATGCCAATCTCGGAGAATGGAGTAACTGGAGTTGCCATTGGTTCAGCGCTTGTTGGTATGCGACCAATTATATCTCATCAGCGTATTGATTTTGCCATAACTTCGATGGATCAAATTGTGAATCAAGCAGCCAACTGGCATTATATGTTTGGAGGGCAAATAAGTGTACCGCTAGTTGTCAAAATAGTTATTGGTAGAGGCTGGGGACAGGGACCTCAACACTCACAAAGTTTACAAACGTATTTTGCCCATGTTCCTGGGCTCAAGGTGGTTATGCCGACAACCCCATATGACGCCAAAGGTCTTTTGGTCTCGTCAATTCAGGATAATAATCCCGTGATTTTTATTGAACATGGTTGGCTCCACAATATTTCTGGTCATGTCCCAAAAAGCTTATATCATGTACCGATCGGTCAACCTAAAATTATTAAAGAAGGAAAAGAAATTACGATTGTTTCTATATCTTATATGACACTAGAAGCAATTCGTGCTGCAGAGATCTTAAAAAAAGATGGGATTAGTGCCGAAATTATTGACTTACGCACCTTAAAGCCGCTCGACGATAGAATCATCCTTGAATCGGTAAGAAAAACAGGAAGGTTGGTCGTGGCAGATACAGGGTGGTTGACAGCCGGTTTCTGCACGGAAGTCATTACACGTGTTGTAGAAAAAGCGTTTAAATATATAAAATCTCCACCTAAACGTTTGGCACTTTCGGATTGTCCTACACCAACTTCACCTGCGGTGGCCAATTTTATATAAGGGATGTGCATATTTACGCTACAGTCAAAAATATGCTTGGCTATGAAGTAGATGAGTCAATCCTGAAACCTGATGATTCAATATTAGACCTCTTGCAAAAAGAGAGAAATGTTAGAATTGAAGGATGAGATACCAACAGATAAAAGATCGATCCGAGTCA
>DTRI01000324.1 GCA_012966015.1 Flavobacteriales bacterium
AAATTGATAACACATTTAATTTTACATATTCAATTGGATTTTAGCTAAGAAATCTTCTTTATTAAATCAGGCTTACTTATTCAGTTTGCTTTGATAACCACAATTATCACGTCACTATCAGAGGAGGCACCCATAGTGTGAGTGTTAAGATTTGAGAGAACCCTCCGTTGGATTTCAGAGGGGATAAATCAGCTGAGGCTATAATCGTTTTCCTTAATCGATCAATTCCGTATGGTTTCCCATTTAAACTTTTTCTTTCTGTAATGGCATTAGGAGATAGAATCAGAATGTCATGTGGTTGCCAACTCATTTCCTCTCCATGGCATACGACATCATTGTTAATCGAAGATAAACTGAGTGAATCAAATGTGGATTCCAACTCAACGATTTGTCTTGACTCCGAACGATATAGAAGAATTGACGGGCAGCCCGCATTAATAAACTCGAGTTTACACATTTCAGCGTCAATAAGAATGTAACAGCAAGTTATACATGCTTGGACATTGGCAAGATACCTGATAGTCTGGTTGATGGTTGTCATTACGCTGTCGACTGATGGATCGAAATTAATCTGAGGATGCAAAGAGCTCTTTATCATGGCGTTTAGTATTGCCGGGTAAGGACATTGTCCCGCTACATTGCTGACAAACACCTCTATTCGGCTCTCGGCAAGAGGAATACAGTCGTAGTAGGTCTCTTTGACGTTGCTAGCAGGTTGACAATAACTGGCGGTAGTTATATGTGGTGTTTCGACCTCTTCACTTGGTAGTAACAGATTGCTGAACTGTCTTGGCGATTCGCATCGATTCTTGGCATGCGGCTTCCTCGCCTATATTAGTGGAGAGACTTTTGAGATCGCTTCTCAACTTGGCGTTTAACATACGAAATACGCCTTCAATCGCCTGAAAATCCCATTCAAGCAGATCAATAAAATCATGCCGTAAAATCCTAAGCAGTTTAGTAGCTTCCGTCGCTTTTACTGTCGCACTTCGGGCCGTGTTTTTTTCGAGAATCGCCATCTCATCAATACAAATACCGGGTTGTGTTATCATCAAGATGGAGGTCTCATCTTTTTGAATCGAAACACCTCCGTCAACCAGTAAGTACAGCGAATCCCCCGTATCGCCCTCATGAAATAAAATTTCGTCAGCTTCATAATTACATTCTTCGGTTATACTTGATATTGCTTCTGTCACTTCAGCAGATAATCCAGCACAGAGATCCGTACTGTGCAAAAAAATAATTTTTTCACTACTCGAAAGTCTTGTTTTTTCCATTATTGTACTGACTTTATTGAGGTTGCTTTCTAGAGATCGGTGTTCTAATGTGGCTCACTAAAATTTCAGTCAGATTAAAGCGGTAATGAAAGTTTAGTGCATAAAAAACCTGTTGTTAGGAAAACCGAAAGAAGTTTATATTTGCATAAAGAGATAGCGATTGGTGCCTCTCCGCACGTTGACAATCATTCGGCGCTAGCTAAGCAGGTGAATCCAATATCATTATTTGGGAAGTTGTCAAGAGCGTTTAGGTCAATGTGCCGTTATCCATAGTAGTCGTCAACTATAGCGTGGTCAGCCAGGAAAGTATAATACACCTCTCCCCGTTCTAAACATGATTTCACTTTTTGTCAACTTTAAGCGAAAACTTTGTCCCATTAATTTGATATGTATTGCCGTTCGGTTATTTTACTGGATTTGTTGATTGAGGCGAGAGCGGGAAAACGTAAAATCATAGATCAATATCATGAATCTTTTGAGGCCTGTGAACGCTGTTCATTCAAGTGGTTTTGTGGGGATTGATTCGCAGCGACATGTGAGAATCCAAGATATTTTCTTTTGTAATTTTTTTGTAACTATAGTATCTTAAGCGTGCCACTGTTAAGTTTCGTGGGTGTAGGAGAACCTGTTTGAGGACTTTAAGACTGTCATCCCTGTCTCCCCGCAGTCTGAAGTTTTAATCTTTGAGGAGAGCAATAGGTTGAGGTATGTTCTAAGAGATTTCTCCTACTGCCAGCGGCTGGACTGGTGGAATTAGACTATTAATATACATGCAACATGTCTAAAAATAAAGTAGGCTGCTATAATTAAAGTATTTAATTAGGATATAATCCTGGTTTGCGTTTTTTAATTCTAAAATTAATCTGACTGCTATAGAGGAGTAAACATCGTGAGTACCCCCGATGTCAGCGTTCGTAAGAAGCATGATATTGTTATTTTAGATGTTAAGAAGTCTATGGTTGGCAATGTTAGTTCGCAGGTAGGCTCAATAGTTGAAGAAGAGGCTACAATTACTAGTGGTCAAGCTTATCTCAAGTTTATTTTGAACCTTGAAGGTGTTAGGATTATGGATAGTACTGGTTTAGGTGTGCTAGCTCGCATCTATGGGCTCCTTCTAGATAAAGGGGGAGAGATTGCGCTACTGAAAGCTAACAAAAACATAGAAAATCTATTAGTTACCACGAAATTAGATGCCCTTTTTAATCGGCATCAGGATGAAGATGAAGCAATTTATAGCATGTTGTAAATTAATGACTACATACATAGGAGTAGCTGTATAATATCAAGTTTTTATGCTATAATTTATGCTATAATATAGCTTTTTAGAGTGCTTAGATGGCGTTTGAAGGAAAACGCAGGTTTAGTCTAGAAACTAGATATCAGTTAAATATATTCAGGTAGGGTTAAATGAAACGTCTATTGCTATTATTAACTGGGTTCCAATTGCTACTTTATTTTCCTTTTGCGACTTCTGGGTGGGCACAAGAATCGTTACCTGAAGATGAGGATTTTCTATTTGAGTTAGACCTTGAGGCCTTAATGGATATTGAGGTGGAGTCAGTAACTCTGACAAAACAAAGCTTACTCAGTGCTCCAGCTGTGGTAACTGTTTTTACTGCCAGTGATTTGGAAACTTATCAATACAATTCCGTTGCGGACTGTCTAAAATTAACTCCTGGTTTTGACATTTTATATGATTTGGCTTTCTACAATGCTGGGGTGCGAGGTGTAAACGGTGGTATGGGAGCTCAAAGTCAGGTTATAAAAACAATGATTGACCGGCAGGATGTCAGCTTTCGATCCACAACTGGCGGGTTCTTAGGGCCCCCGCTGATACCTACTTTAGCAATCAATCGTATCGAAATCATTCGAGGTCCTTTGTCAGCCCTCTATGGTGCTAACGCATTTTTGGGTTTAATCAATGTGGTGCCTAAATCGGCATCTGATATGCAGGACGAAGATGGCAACCTGAATGGAATGTCAACCATGCGTGGTTCATATTTGAATTATTTTGGTAATAATGGCGCATCGACCGAACTAGCTACATGGGGCATGCCTTTGGGAATAGATACTTTTATTGCGTTGTCATATCAAAGCACTGGCAGGGGAGGCCTTGGATTGCCGGAGACCTCTCCACTATATTCAGATCGAAGGGAGGATAAGCTGCCGCTTTCCGTGGAAAGCGACACGCAGTATTCTACTTCCGGCTATGCCAAGTTTGAGGGAGGAAACGAGGCAGAAGCAGGGAAATTTCTTCTGGACACGAATTTGCAATTACTGGATCGAGACGGAAACTTCCAACCAGATTCGGATCCTTTGTCCGGATCGCGTCTGAGTTACTATAATGGAATGGCAAGAATTCGGCACAAGAAGAAATTCCAAAATGGTTTTCGGCTCAATACTTCCTTAGCTTATACGCGTGGAGCTCCCACCAATAACGAGCGCCTTTACTACGAAGGTCAAAGGAAGTTAAAGTCCAGTGCGTTTGATTCCAGGTTTGAGGTGAACTATGTTCCCGAAGAATCAGAATCTAATTTAACGGCTATTCTAGGAGCTGATTTATCGTTGGACCAGGAAGAATTACCATCTGTTCTTGGTTTTGTTAGCGCGACTAGTGAAAAATTCAGCGAAATTGTTAAAAAGAACGAAGCATCCTTGACAAACGTCGGAGGGTTTGGGCAGTTAACATGGAATCCGGTTGAAAAATTGGGAACCATTGCCGGCTTGCGTTTTGAAAATCACAGCGAATATGGTAATCAGTTGAGCTACCGTACGGGTGCTGTGTATTCCTTCTCGGATCATACTGTATTCAAAGCGCTTCTGGGGAGGTCTTTTAAAGCTCCCGCCCCCTCCTTTGCAAGTGGTCAGCCGATGAATCTACCGTTTTTAGTGCTCTTTGAAGGGGTAGCGTTGGAGGAAAAAGTCTCACCTCAGTATGCAATAACAGGTGAGATATTTTTTGGCACACGACTAACGGATTTAAACATTGGTGTGAACGTATATTATAGCCGTATTACTGACTTCGCTGAATTCAAGTTTAGCGAGATGATTGTACTTCCATATCCCGAGAATTCGGCTAACATAAATGCCATAGGCGGTGAGATTGAGTTGAAATTCGTTCCAACTAAAATACCTAATCTTAGTGCATTTGCGAATCTTTCGTATGTTCACACAGATCAATCTTCAAAAGAAGAAGCTTCGTTTAAGAGACCTCTTTTTGCTCACTCCTCGGGTAATTTTGGCGCTTCGTACGATTGGGAAAAGAGTCATCTCCGTTTCTTTGCCATAGGTCGTTTTATTGGCAAACGGTTAGCCGACAAGTATAATATCTTTAAAAATAAAGAAGATTATGACTTGCCCGGCTACAGTCTTTTGGACGTAGGAATTTCATCCTTAGACATCAAGATATTTGGCGAGCAGGAAACCAGATTTACCCTAAAGTGCAGCAACTTGTTGGGTCAACAATACGTAGAACCCGGGTTTCTTGGCATTGATGTTCCTGGCCTAGGGCGTCAGGTCGTTTTTCGCATGGAACAGAATTTCTAAGATTAGGGATTCAGATAACCGAAGGTCAATTTCAAAGCCTAATTGAGCATAAACTCGAGTTTGGATTGAATTTTTCTTTTACCCGAGTTTTAATTAGAAATAACATCCTTAAAGAAAATACTATAGGGGGTATTGTAATGGGAAGGCGATACAAACTGTTCATTCTGATTGCCTTAACATGCATATTGGCATTCATAGGTACAATTGCCTTTGATACTCAGGTTTCCTATGCGGCTAGTTTGGAGCAACTCAAGGCGGTGTTTATAGTTAACTTTATAAAATTAACCAAATGGCCGAATGACATTACCAAATTTGAAATTGGTGTCTATAAGAACAAAACGTTTGCAGATACACTTGGGAGAATTTTGGCTGGCAAAAAAATTCAGGGCAAAGATGTAGAAGTATTAACAGCTGAAGATGCTTCGCAGTTTGCCAATTGTCATGTGATCTTCATGTCTAAGAACGCTACAGGCGAATTAGGAGATGTATTCGCCAAAGTTAATGCCCTCGGCAATAATCCAGCGAAGTTAACTATTGGTGAAACGAAAGATGACAGTTTTATCAATTCAGGTGGAATCATTAATTTTGTGGAGCAAGGGGCGAGGATCAAATTCAAAGTGAATTTAATACCGGCCAAAGCCAAGAATCTTACAATCAGTGCCAAACTTCTAAAGTTAGCCTTAGATGTTAAACAATGATACTTGACATCGCGTGTGCGTAGTTATCAAGCTTAATCATAATTGGGGCTTCGCGCAATTTTGCTTTTCTTGAAGACATCCTAGTAATTAACTAGCAAACTGACTTCATTGCTCTGGGTGTTAGTATGAGATATCATCTTCTTTCCTTGTTTTCTAACCCGGAACCTTTATCGCTTATAACGTAAAAACATATCTAATCAGTCATTAGTATATTATGGAAACCGGTTACCCAATAGAGAGACATTTTGCAAGCTAACAGAATCTTGATTGCTTCAAACAGCAAATTATTCAGCCGGACACTTACGCGTATGTTAAGCAACGATAAGCATGAAGTAACCACGGTTACGGACGGAAATGAAGTGCTTGCCAATATTGAAAATATAGATTTGTGTCTCCTGCAAGATTCCTTAGCTAATGTCACCGGTTTGGAAATCTGTCAGCAACTGAGGCATTCAGAACAAAAAAACAAGCCGATCATTATTTTTTCTCACCAGTCAAAGCTCGAAGCTGAAGCCCTGGAAAAGGGGGCTTCAGCTTTCCTGAAAGTTCCATGTCAGTCAGAGAACCTGCTCAAATTGATTGAGCAATGGCTTGAATTTGCGACGATGGGTGCTCCTCAAAAAACGAAATTGACACCCGCTACTGAAGGAGAAATAGATCCTTCACCGGATGATGAGATACAGGAAATTGACATAGCTACTGAAGAAGAAAAACAGGAAGAAATTCTTCCTCAGGGAGCTCAAGCAACAGACTCCCAGCCTCCCTGTATTTTGTTAGTGGATGACAGTAGGCTTATCCATGCTTCAGTGGGAAAAACTATTGATGAAAATGGATTTAAATTGATTCACGCCATGGATGGAGTGGAAGGATTACAAAAGGCCGTTGAATATATACCGGATCTGATTATTTCTGACTTGGATATGCCGAATATGAACGGTTACGAAATGTGTCGGGAAATCAAACAAAGAAAAGTAACGCAGGATATCCCTGTTGTGATTTTGTCTGCAAGAGGGGCGGGATTAGACATTGATAAAGGGTTTGATGTTGGTGCAAATGATTTTCTTACCAAGCCAGTGGATGCAGCTGAGTTAATTAGTCGCATTAATTTAACCCTTGCTCCGCAAAGGGAAGGCTCTCTGCGTGAAAGGATTCTTGTTGTCGATGACAGTGCGCTAGTTCGTAATATGATGAAGCAGGGACTTTCACAACAGGGTTTCGAAATTCTTACAGCTAATGACGGGCAGGAAGGCTATGATGTGGCAGTTGAACACGAACCTGACTTGATTATCACTGATTTTAATATGCCCAAAATGGATGGCAGGGAACTCACGCGTGCTCTGAAAAGCAGAGAAGAGCTGTCAGACATACCAGTATTGATGCTGACTGCGGCAGATTCAGACACAGATCAAAGGAAGGGCAAACACGCTGGTGTCGCAGCATTTTTATCCAAGCCGTTTCCTCCGGACAAGTTAGTAGTAATTGCGGAGAAACTTATAGCTGAAAGAAGGTTGATCAGGGAACGCCAAGCAATGCATCATTATCTCTCTGAATCGGCTGTGGAAGCTGCAGCTGCTGCCGCGGACCGGAAAAGCACGGTCGATCAAATGCGTGTCGAAGAGACTTTTTTAACGATTTTTTTTACAGATATTGTTGGATTCACACCAATGACCGAACGAATGGATCCCAGCGATTTAGTTAATTTGCTCAACGAATACTTTGATGAAATGGTTGTCATTCTGAAAGAAAATGGAGCCACTATTGATAAGTTTGTTGGGGACGCAATTATGGCTTTGTACCTTGAATCAAAAAATAGATCCCGTGAAGAGTGTGCTTATAATGCCGTTAAGGCTGGGTTGGAAATGATTGAAGCTCTGGAAAAATTCAATCAGAGCCGGCAGGACCAGGTAAACATCAGAGTTGGAATCAACTCAGGTACTGTCATTATGGGAGATATCGGCAGCAGATTATACCGAAGAGATCACACTGTAATTGGTGATAATGTGAACATTGCCGCTCGTTTAGAGAGCGCCGCCGAAAAGGGATCGGTTTTAGTTAGTGATACAACTTATAAACTAATCAAAGACTTTGTTAAGATTGCAAGTACGTCTTCAATTACAGTGAAGGGGAAAGCAGAAGAACTTCTGGTTCATAAAGTATCACAACTTCTTCCGATTTAAAGGTTAAAAACCAAATTAGCGGATAAAGTATTAGGTTAGATGATGGTAGGGACAGAAAAAATAGTAGAAGACACCCTGATTAGGTTATCAGCAGCAGACATGAAATTGTTTCAAGATCTGATCTGTGACCATAGTGGTATACATCTGGATGAAACCAAATGCAATAGTCTGGTTCCGGTTATATCCCGGTACCTATTGAAGAAGAATTTCAACAGTTTTGGAAAGTATTATCGATTTTTGCAGCAGGATCGCCATTACGAGGTAGAAGTACGTGAGTTGATATCATATGTTACCATCAATGAAACAAGCTTTTTTAGAAACCCTGCTCAATTCACTGTCCTTGGGGATCATGTCCTACCAGATATCATCAGCGAAAGATTCAGTAAAACACAAAATTTGAAGATTTGGAGTGCGGGTTGCGCAACGGGAGAAGAACCATATTCAATAGCAATGACAATCATGGAAAAACTACCTTTTTCTGAAAAATGGGATATCGAAATTCTTGCTACTGATATTGATTACAACGTTATCA
>DTRI01000325.1 GCA_012966015.1 Flavobacteriales bacterium
ACAAGGTATTTGCATCGGTTTGAATGGTGTGGTGATGAGAATTTGGGAGCTGTACCTCTTAGTTATAATTACCTAGTGGGGTATTATGACTTTGAAGATCTTAAAGCATTGCACTTTACGGACGGTGGGCCATGGCACAAAGACTACAGGCATGTAGATTATGCTGATGAATGGTTGTCGTTCCTAACTTCAGAAGAAAAGCTGAAATTGGATAAAGAGTTAAATGAGAAGTAAGTAGGAGGTTGAAAGTTCCCGTAGCCAAACCAAATCTGTGATCCAAAATGGAGTCAAACTACATACCTTGTGCGTGTGAAGCCACCAGCGTCTGTCAGCATGGATAAGACGGTTTAACGCACTGTCACGATATTCTGTGTGTTGCGTTTGCTGATTTGAAATTAGTTGGGTTCGAGGTTTTCTTCCTTTTGTAACCTAGTATCTACTGTTGTGTCTAAAGTGTGAAAAAGAGTCAGGATGTCGAAAAGTTTCCGCTTCCCGCAGAGAGAAATGCTCACTAAAACGATAACATTGAAGGAAGTGTTGAATTTGTATCGCTCGAAAAATGAAAAACGGATAACTTTAATTGTTGCCAAATTCACCTTGAATGGAAATGAGGAAGTTTAATAATTAATCGTGAAGTAATGGAGTTAGTATGTCAGTCGAGTTCTTGTTTTGTGGAACCGAGTTGTGGTCAACCCAATAGGAGTACTCCTTGGCGATGGACGGATGGAACGCATTGACCAACTAAATATCTAAGCAAAGACCGCGTTGTGTATTGGAGCAAAAATTTGATGAACTTATAAAGGAACAAGGTATTTCGTTTCGCCATTTTCTTGATCCTAAGGAGGTTTCGCATCGTAATAGACCAACGATGCAGGAGAAATGATTGTCGTTCCTAATCCTGGAAGAAAAATTTAAAGCTTAGATAATGAGTTGGAAATAGAATCTTCTTATTGTGATGGTCAATTTATTGGATATGGATCAGATTAACCTTATTTCGTAAATATTGTGAAATTCTCAGTAGATGATAATTTGGATTAGCATCTACCTAGTTGACTAGAAAATCGAGCCTTTAGGAATTGTGTCGATATATATCAATATGACATATTTTGTACATGAATCATCCTACATTGATGAACCAGTTTCGATAGGTTCAGGAACTAAAGTTTGGCATTTCTCGCATATTATGAAGGGGAGTATTATTGGACAGAATTGTGTAATAGGTCAAAATGTTTACATTGATGCAAATGTTGTTATCGGAAATAATGTTAAGGTTCAAAATAATGTCTCCGTATTTAAAAAAGTGACACTTGAAGATAACGTCTTTTGTGGGCCTTCTGCAGTTTTTACCAACGTCATGAACCCAAGGAGTGCGTATCGAAAGAAACTTGACGAGTATGATTCTACTTTAGTCAAAAAAGGAGCTACGATAGGGGCAAACTCAACAATTGTTTGTGGCGTTGTTATTGGTGAATTCGCATTCATTGGGGCAGGCTCTGTTGTAACTAAAGATGTTCTGCCGTATGCCTTGGTGTATGGTAATCCAGCAAGACAACATGGCTGGATGTCCGAGGGTGGGAATAAGCTAAATTTCCAAAAGAAACGTAACGATATTATGGTCGCTTCATGCAGCATTTGTCAGACTGAATATATCCTGAAAAATAACAGGGTTTTTAAGATCAATGAGAATCATGCAGACTGAACTTAATCTAATTGTCCCACATTAATATGACAAAAGAAGTTCTTCTCGATGTAGGTGTAATTCTTGATTATGTATTGGGAACAGGAGATTATACTTCAGTTCAATATATTATTGACAAAATCTCTAATCACCAACTGTACGGTTTTTTCCCCGCGGGCCTAGTCCCACTTTTGTCTCACCTGTTTGAGCAGAAAGTAACAGAAACACCTCATTCTAGCACAACATATAGCAAGGACAAGCTAAAAGAGGTAATGTCCCACCTGCAACTCATCACTACAACAGGGAAGGATATATCAGCAATTTTAGATACGGGAAGTTCTTTAACAATCGAAGCAGCGAAACGTGTCTGTCCGGATGTGATGTTCATTACTGATTGCCTCAGTTCATTAAAGCAGTCCAAGGCGTTTACCCCTGGGGCCTTTGTTGAGTATTATAAAAATCGGCGTAAGAAAAAAACTGATCAAGTTTTTTTTCTTAATCTGAAACGAGAATATACTAATCTGATGGAGGAGGTGGATCAGGCACTGCTCTCAGTTGGTGCGAAAGCTCAGTATATCATGGGACCAGAAGTCAGTCAGTTTGAGACAGATGCGGCATCTTATATCGGAACAAAGCATGCTATTGGTGTGGCTTCAGGAACAGATGCACTTGTACTCGCCCTGCGCGCTTTGGCAATTCATCAAAGAGAGCAGGAATTTTTTAATGAAGAGGATTTGATTATTACATCTGCGTTTACCTTTACAGCCACTGGAGATGCAATTCTTCGAGCTGGGGCAACTCCCCTTTTTGTTGGTATTGATCCAGATAGCTTCAATCTCAACGTTGAACATGTCAAAAAAGCATTGTCAACAGACCATGTAGATAAACATCGGATTGTTGGTATTTTACCAGTTCACCTTTTTGGACATTCATGTGATATGGATGCAATTATGAATATTGCCGAACAACATAGCTTGTTTGTTCTGGAGGATGTGGCTCAGGCTTTTGGGGCCGAATGGAAGGGGGAAAAACTGGGAAGTATTGGAACAATCGGTGCATTTAGCTTTTACCCAACCAAAAATCTTGGTGGTTTTGGCGATGGTGGCTTGGTGACAACCTGTGACGACAGATTGGCAGAATTGGTGGGAATGTTACTCGGGCATGGAGGGAAGGATAAATATAATGTGGAACATATCGGATACAATTCACGTCTCGATACAATCCAAGCAAGTATACTTCAAGTAAAAATGCGATATATCGATGAGTTTAATCTCAGGCGTCGCAAGATAGCAGAGTTTTATGATCAAGGGTTACAAGATTTGAAAGATATTAAGTTACCCTTATTATATTATGATAGCTATCAGCACATTTATCATCAATATACGATTTGCGTAACTGATGGACGCCGAGATCAATTGCGTTCAGCCCTAAAAGAAAAAGGGATTGATACCATGGTATATTATCCAATTCCATTACATCAGATGAAAGTTTTTGATGGGCAATGTGTCAAAGGGGAAGAATTAGAAAACGTAGAATCTGTGTGTAGTGAAGTTCTCAATCTGCCAATAGGGCCATTAACATCTTGTGAGGAAGTGGAACTTGTTGTGACAAGTATTAGGGAATTTTTTTACGGTGGAAATTAGAAATAGTAAGATTCTTGTGATTGGAGGAGCTGGATTAATTGGATCTCACATTGTCGAAGAGCTGGTTCAGGAAGACATTGGGAAACTTGTTATTCTGGATAACTTTACTAGAGGCAAACTAGAAAATATTGAGCATGTCCTTCAGGATGAACGGGTTGAATATTATGAAGGTGATATAACTCATGTTGATGTTCTCGATTATGTTGTAAAAGGTGCTGACTATGTTTTTCATTTGGCAGCCCTGTGGTTGCTCCATTGTCACGAGTTCCCTCGAGCGTCTTTTGAAGTTAATATTGCCGGTACTTTCAATGTACTGGAAGCTTGTGTTAAAAACAATGTTGAGAAGCTAATTTACTCTTCCTCAGCTTCCGTCTATGGTGATTCACTTGAAACCCCGATGACGGAGAACCATCCATATAATAATCAAACTTTCTACGGTGCGACCAAGATTGCTGGTGAGCATATGTGCCGCGCTTTCTTTCATCGGTATGGTCTTCACTATGTAGGACTTCGTTACATGAATGTATATGGTCCTCGTCAAGACTATAGATCAGCTTACACCAGCGTTATCATGAAAGTTTTAGACCAGATTGATCTGGGGAAATCCCCCGTTGTCTATGGAGATGGTTCTCAAGTTTATGACTTCATCCACGTCCGAGATGTTGCCAGAGCTAATGTTTGTGCTTTAAAAGGCGATACTACGGACAATTTTTACAATGTTGGCTGTGGTATAAAGACCACAATCAAAGAGCTGGTTGAGTTACTTCTTGAATTGACTAGGTGTAATTTAGAAATCCAGTACGAACCTGCGGGCTTAATTTTCGTGACCAATCGAGTTGGTAGTACTGATAAGGCAGAATATGAACTCAACTTCAAATCGGAAGTTGACCTAAAGCAAGGACTGGTTGACACCATCCGGTGGCGTAATCAGCAAACTGATACAGGGATTTATCCTGTTTAAAGGGAAATAGTGACGGACTCTCACCCTCCCCTAATACCCATTACTAAACCTTTTTTTGGGGATGAAGAAGTAGATGCTGTTATAGAACCCTTAAAAACCGGCTGGGTAGTGCAAGGTCCGTTTGTGAAGCAATTTGAAAAAAAATTTTCCACCTTTACAGAATCAGTGTTTTCAATCGCAACCACTTCATGTACCACAGCACTTCACATTTCTGTTGCGATGCTCGGACTCAAACCAGGTGATGAAGTCATTTTGCCTGCCTTTACTTGGGTTTCAACTGCTAATGTTATTGAATACATGGGGGCTAGACCCGTTTTCTGCGACATAGATCTGGGGACACTGAACATTGATCCAGATCAGATTGAATCGCTAGTCACAGCAAAAACTGTCGGAATAATCCCAGTACATCTGTTTGGTTTGTGTGCAGATATGACCTCGGTTATGCGGATAGCTAAAAAGCACCACCTGTGGATGGTCGAAGATGCCGCCTGTGCTTTTGGCTCTTGGTATTATGGGAAGCATGCTGGAACGTTTGGCGATACTGGTTGTTTCAGCTTTCATCCTCGGAAATCCATTACAACGGGCGAAGGTGGAATGTTGACTACGCAGAGTGATTCTATGAATCAACTTGCGCGTTCTTTGAGAGATCACGGTGCTTCACGAACCGACTTGGAAAGGCATACCAGCAAGTATGGTTTTTTGCTAGCTGAATATAATTTGCTTGGATACAATTACCGGATGACTGATTTACAGGCGGCTGTAGGGAGTGTACAGATGGATAGAGCCGTAACCATTTTGGAATCTCGCCAACAACAAGCACGACGTTATGATCAACTGCTATCAAACTATGATTGGATTATGACTCCTCAGATGCTGGAAAATTATATTCATGGTTATCAATCCTATGTCACGTTGTTTTGTCCGGAGGTCCCCAGTTTAAAGAATGTGGATAGATTGCACGTACAAAGGAACGACGTCATGGCAGATCTAGAAGCACAAGGTATTGCCACTCGGCAAGGAACACACTCGCCTGTAATTCAGTCTTATTATGCCGAAAAGTATTGCCTAGTGCCTGAGCAATTTCCGAATGCTTATATTGCTGACAGGTTGACGCTAGCATTACCGATGTATGTCCAACTGACGGAAGAGGAACAAGATCGCGTTTGTCAGGAACTGAGGAAAGCTATAAATGGATAAATTTCTGCTGGACATTTTGATTGATCCAATCTCGAAAACGAGTTTGAGTCTTCATCCGGGAACTTTTGATGATTCTGGAAATGTTCTGGCCGGTACTTTGAGCTCGGGAAATGACCGCGTTTATCCTATCAAGAATGGAATTCCCCGCTTTGTCACTGATATTACAGATGATCAGCAGCAGACTAAGGAGAGTTTTGGGTTCAAATGGGAACAAACGCACACGTACGATTCTGCTGGCTCGCAGCAGCAGGCCAAAAAATGGTTGATTGAACGTTATGGCTTCAAAGATGGAACTGATATGAAAGACTATTTTGGAAGTCGGGATCTGATATTAGACGCAGGTTGTGGTGGAGGTTATTCCAGTTTCCTGTGGTTGGAAGATGGCTCTGTGTCTCGTTACGTTGGGGTTGATATATCGCGGGCGATTGATATTGCCCAAAAGCGATTGTCAGTGGCTACAGGAAGGTGTTTTATTCAAGCCGATTTACTAAAATTACCCTTTGGCAAATCAATATTTGATACGATTTTTTCAGAGGGGGTTTTACATCATACGCCTTCCACCGAGAAGGCGTTAAAAACAGTTGTTGGTCACCTTAAACCCAAAGGTGAATTTTTGTTCTATGTATATAAGAAGAAGTCGCCTATTCGAGAATCTACAGATGATTATATTCGCGATATAGTATCTCATCTATCCCCAGAAGAAGCTTGGGCGAAGATCCGACCTCTGACGAAATTAGGACAGGCTTTAGCTAAACTTGATGTGACTATCAATGTACTGGAAGATGTCCCATACTTAGGTATAAAATCAGGTGTTTATGACATCCAACGTCTGATTTATTGGCATTTTGCCAAGTTATTTTGGAATGAAAAATTCAGCTTTGAGGAGAACAATCATGTTAACTTTGATTGGTATCATCCTCGCTATGCGCATAGGCAGACGAAAGACGAAGTTCTACAATGGTGTCAAGAAGCAGGTCTGAAAATCATTCACTTTGACGAGCAAGAGTCTGGTTTTACAGTAAGGTCCATTAAGGAATAGCAGATGTGTGGTATTACGGGTGCTATTTCTCTCAGTAGCAACCCACTTCAGACAGAACACCTAAAGTCGATGGTGGATGTTATTGCTCATCGCGGTCCTGATGACGCTGGTTATTTTGCTTGCCAGATATCTGAAGGGAATGGGGCGTCACTACTACACCAAAATTTTTCTGACCAACAGTTTCATGAAATTACACCCTCCTTCCCAAATATTGATTCACGTCAGGGACAGTCAATACTGACAAGTCATAATTGGGACCTCTTCTTTGGGCACCGGCGGCTGGCGGTTATCGATCTCTCTCCGTGCGGTCATCAACCGATGTCTGATTCGACTGGACATATTTGGTTAACTTATAATGGTGAAATCTACAATTTCAAGGAAATCAGGAAAAATCTCGAAAATCTTGGTTACCAGTTTCGCAGTGATACTGACACGGAAGTTGTGGTGTGTGCTTACTGTGAGTGGGGAATTGAAGCTATTCACCAATTTAACGGGATGTTCGCTTTTGCACTCTATGATAACCGAACAAAAACTTTGTATCTTGCTCGCGACCGCTATGGCATTAAACCGCTTTACTACACTTTGACATCAGACCTAGTTCTTGTCTTCGGTTCTGAAATTAAGTCAATCCTCCAATATGTGCAAACGGATCCTGAAGTTGACTTACTTGCTTTGAATGAATACTTTACTTTTCAAAACATTTTGAGTGATAGAACTCTCTTCGAAGGAATCCGAATGGTGGGAGCCGGATATTGTTTTACGATTGATGTTGCTCAGGCAGCGTTGAAGTCTAAAAAGTATTGGGATTTTCAGTTTGAACCGAATTATAGCTTAAGACCTGGGGAATGTGAAGATGCGTTGCACCAACTTTTAGTGCAGTCGGTGGAACGCCAATGTGTCAGTGATGTGCCTGTTGGAAGCTATCTAAGTGGTGGAATGGATTCTGGCAGTATCGCCTCAATTGGGGGATCTTACTTTGGTCGTATTCATACTTTTACGGGTGGCTTTGATCTCACTGGGGTTTCAGCACATGAGCTTGATTTTGATGAACGACGGCCAGCTCAGTTAATGGCTAATTTGTTCCAAACAGAACATTTCGAATCTGTCATCCGAGCTAGTGATATTGAATTTGTCATGCCAGATCTAACGTTGCATCTTGAGGATCCAAGAATTGGCCAGTGCTATCCAAATTATATTGTTGCACAACTGGCCGGTAAGTTTGTAAAGGTTGTACTTTCAGGAATAGGTGGAGATGAGCTTTTTGGTGGCTATCCGTGGCGTTATGCGATGGCAATGGGAATTAATACGCAAACGTATCTACAAAACTATTATCAGTATTGGCAACGTCTGGTAATGGAAAAGGAAAAAAGCGTTTTTTATACGTCAAAGATTCTTGATTGGTTTTCTCAACATGATATGGTCATATGGGAATACATATCATAAAAATCCAAAAAGGGGAAATTTATTTTAATTAAGAAATGATTTCTATTTTTGTTCTTTATTAAGCTTGAATTTCTAAATTTATTTCTTTGTAAATTGTTGTTTTTATATTCATCAATACTTTCATCAGACAAATTATCGTCTGACAAAAAATGCATTGATAAATTATTTGTACTTTTAATATGCATTTTATGTTTGTTAAATTTAATGTTTTT
>DTRI01000326.1 GCA_012966015.1 Flavobacteriales bacterium
GAGCCATATTCAAAACTTTGACACACAAGAGGATGATTATTGGCGAGTTGATCTGACCGGCCTGCCTGCACGTAGCCGTTCCGGCCAAGGCAGGTTTAATAGAAAGTAAATATAAACAGATGAAAAAAGAAATACATCCAGAGAATTACAGATTGGTAGTTTTTAAAGATGTCTCATGTGATTATTCATTTTTGACAAAGTCTACTGTTCCCTCAAAGGAAACGGTGCAGTGGGAGGATGGAAAAGAGTATCCGCTCATTAAGATAGAGGTCTCTGACCAATCGCATCCATTCTATACCGGAAAAATGAAGTTAGTAGATACAGCGGGTAGAGTTGACAAGTTCAGGAATCGATATGAAAAACTTGCACAAAAAAGAGAGGCCGAGTTAAAGGCAGACCAAGAAGCTAAAGAGAAGTTGGCGGCTGCCAATGAAGCTGCAGAGGAAGCTGGTGTTGATGTTGCGGGACAGGAGGACACAGCAGTTACAGAAGTTGTTGAATCTGTTGATGAAAATGTTGAAAACACAGAGGACACAGCAGTTACAGAAATTGTTGAATCTGTTGAAGAATCTGTTGATGAAAATGTTGAAAACACAGAGGACACAGCAGAAGTTGAAGCTGATGCATCAGTAGGTGAAGAAGATTCTCAAAGTGCAGAAGCGGCTGGTGAAACAACAGAAGAAACTGATGAGGGATTAACGGAAGAAGTTGCCGAAGAAACAACAGAAGAAGCATCGGAAGATTCGGCTGAGGAAGATGGGGAAGGTAAAGAGAACACTGAAGATTCAGCAAAAGAAGAAAACTAGCTACTGAACGATTAAAATTTAGGTCACCAAGCATATAACCCCGCGCATAAGCTTATGTGCGGGGTTTTTGTATGCTAATTTGTATATTTTTACGTTGAGCCAAGCCACCCACTAACTTACCGGTATGAACTACATACTTTTCGACGATAAAACCAGGGAGAATCTACTGCCCCTTACGTTTACCAAACCAACAGCCGAGTTAAGATTCGGAATTCTCAGCATCAGAGAGAAATGGGAAAAGCATTTAAATGCGAAATTGTCGTACTTAACTGAAGATTACCTCTCTGAGAAATATTCTCTACAAATTGAGAATGAAAATATTTTGATCAATGGCTCTGTTTGCCCTTCGCCTCAGCTGGTATCTGTAATTTCAAATTTACAGCCCAATCAAGCACTTGTTGCCGAGACAAGTATTATTGCATGCCATTTAGACAAAGAGGGAGTGCGCGCTTTCAATGGTCAGCATACCAGTGATTATCAACGAGACGAATATCAATCAGAGCTTCTAAAGATAAGTCAGCCCTGGGATCTATTTCAAAAGAATGGGGAGGCCATTCAACAGGATTTTGATATACTCACAAAAGATCGAAACTCCGCTTCTATAAGCAGCACCAACATGATACTGGGCAACGATCTCTTTGTAGAAGAAGGTGTATCCATGGAGCATGTAATCATCAACTCCGCTAAAGGGCCTGTTTATATTGGGGCAAACGTAGAAATAATGGAAGGGAGCATGATAAGAGGCCCATTTGCCATTTGCAACGACAGCACCTTAAAATTGGGCACAAAGATCTATGGTCCAACAACAATTGGTCCCCACTCCAAGGTGGGTGGAGAAATTAGTAATTCAATCATCATGGGATATTCTAACAAGGCACACGATGGCTTTATGGGTAATTCCCTGGTTGGCGAATGGTGCAATTTAGGTGCGGACACAAATACATCCAACCTGAAGAACAATTACGGCGAGGTGAAAATTTGGAGCTACTCGTCAAATTCATTTGAATCGACTGGTCTGCAATATTGCGGTTTGATCATGGGCGACCACTCAAAATGCGGTATAAACACTATGTTTAATACTGGAACTGTAGTAGGTGTTAATGCCAATATATTTGGCTCTGGATTTCCTTCAAAACACATACCATCATTTTCCTGGGGTATATCGAACGATGTGAAAACATTTGACTTCGATAAAGCAATTAAGCTCGCGAAAGTGGTTATGAAAAGACGAGATATTAATCTCGAGGCTTCTGAGGAGAAGATTTTGCGAGAAATTTATAACCGCACAGTAAAGAATCACTAGAAGCGGCGTTATTTGTGCGCAGATCATGCATAGGTGTCATAATGTCTTTAAATGTTTTTGGCACATCTATTGAACAATAAACATAATCTGATTAAT
>DTRI01000327.1 GCA_012966015.1 Flavobacteriales bacterium
AGTTTCATGTTATACATGGATGCAACCCCCCGGACTTAATCTTTTTAGTTGCTCTGCCTTTCAAACTTTTTGGAGTGAAGTATGTCTTCGACCATCACGATATTAATCCAGAGTTGTTTCAGGTAAAGTTCAATAAGAAGGGAATGCTTTACAAAGCTGTTACCTTGTTTGAGCGCTGGTCGTTTAAAGTTGCGGACTACTCTATCGCGACAAATGAGTCTTTCAAGGAAATAGCGATAAATAGAGCTGGAATGGATGCGGAGAAGATTAAAGTTGTGAGAAGCGCTCCTCCAGCAGAGAGGTTTAAAATTGCACCTGGAAAGCCTGAGTTCAAGAAGGGAAAGTCTTTTTTGGTAGGCTACCTGGGAATAATTGGTGAACAGGATGGATTGGATATATTAATGCAGACTATAAAAGTCTTAAAGGACAGGAATGTGGATGTGCATTTTGCAATTATAGGCGGCGGAACGGAATTAGCGAATGTGAAGAAGCTTGCTGCAGAGTTAGCGATCGACAATGATGTAGACTTCTATGGAATAATCTATGATGATGGCGAGATAAATGACATTCTAAATGCGTGTGATGTTTGCGTAAATCCAGATGTGCCATCTGAATACAATAATCTAATTACAACCAATAAAGTCATGGAGTATATGTCATTGAAAAAACCAATAGTTCAATTTGATCTAAAAGAGGCACATTATTCCGCCGGGGACTCATCCTTATATGCAAGTAGTGATGATATTCAGGATTTCGCGGATAAAATAAACTTCCTCCTTGAAAACCTTAAAATAAGAGTGGGAATGGGTGAAAGGGGATACAATAGATTTACCAAAGAACTATCGTGGGAATCTGAAAAGGAGAAGCTGGTTGATTTATATGAGGAGCTATTTGCTTCTACTCAATGAATATAGCCTGTTTTAGCTAGGTTTCCACCACTCCAGAAATATCGCTCTTATAGAAAAGAATATAGTGAAAATCAGCAAGCCAATGAAGGTACTGATTTGAATTTTAGGCTTTACCCATTCATCACTTCTTGTAGGGCCGGAAACGAATTTGTATTGTGCGTTTCTAAGCTCTAAGAATCTATTAAAATGTCCAGCCAACGTGTAATAAGCTTCATCAGCTGGATCGTTATTCCCAAACTTTGAAAAATAATTATTCAGTTCATCGCTCACTTTATCCAGCAACTGTGTATCATATAGAAAATGCTTTTCAGAATCAAAAAGTACTTCAATCTTGGATAGATAATCCAATGTCACTTCATTCTTCTTAATCTTTCTCTCCAGGCTCCTTACTCCTATTTCATTATTCTTAATGGAGACTTTAACCGACACTAGCTGCTGCTGCGGAGAAAGATATTTTTCGGTTACTTCATCAACTTGTACAATTTGGGCCTCGAAAGTTGATTTAATAGCTTCAGAGCTTAAGAACTTACTCTCTAATAATTCGCCCTTTTCCTTCAGGTTTTCAATTTTAAACTTGGATTGAAGAATGGCGCTATTGTTATCAGCCAGATCTGTATTTGCGCTTCCTCGTGAATTGTCTATATAGTTCCATAGCTGAATATTGAGCATCACCGTTTCGATATAATCGCCCATCAGGACTACCCGTTTGCTCGCAATGTCAGGTGAGCCTGCCAAACAAGTTAACCTTAGGCCTAAAACTGAGTTATCATCAATCCTTACAGTGGATTTTTCATCATATCCGTATATCGGCGTAGCGCTATTGGATATTAGTTTATCATAAACTTGCCAATTTGTGCTGCTGTCGGCACTGCTTAGATAATCGGCAAATAAATATGAATTTGAAAAGACGTTGTCAAAACTTCTGTATAGCGGAATATTTATTCCAATGGATTCGGTATTAATTGTTCCCAGCGACAAGACGGCCTTGCTTTCATAGGATTTAGGCCACAAGAGCAACACGCCTATGAGCAATAGCGTCCCGATTAGCGAACCATATACAATGGTCTTCTTACCCCTCTGGAGAATAGAGAGTATTTCCCTTATGTCAATTTCGTCTGTATCGTTAATATGGCTATTCACAACCCTTTTAGATTGATAATCGCGCTAAGCTAACAATTACATCTCACTTTGCTATACTAACGGCCCGAGTTTCTCTGATTACAGTTACCGTCACCTGCCCGGGGTAGGTTAAATCCGATTGAACTTTCTGTGATATGGAGAAAGCCATTTCACTGGATTGCTTGTCCGAGATTTTATCGCTTTCCACAATTACCCTGAGCTCTCGGCCCGCTTGTATAGCGTAGGCGCTAACCACTCCTTTGTTGTCTAAGGCAATCTCTTCCAGATCCTTCAGTCTTTTAACATATTGATTGGCGGCCTCTCTTCTTGCACCCGGCCGGGCACCTGAAATACCATCACATACCTGGATAATTGGTGACAATAAGCCCGTCATTTCAATTTCATCATGATGCGCACCAATCGCATTGCATACTTCTGGTTTTTCTTTGCATTTCTCAGCTATTTTCATTCCCAATATAGCATGTGGCATTTCAGGCTGGTCATCTGGAACTTTGCCAATATCATGTAGTAAACCGGCTCTCTTTGCCATCTTTGCATCGAGCCCCAGCTCCGAAGCCATAATAGCGCATAAGTTGGCTGTTTCCCGGGAGTGTTGTAACAGGTTTTGACCATATGATGCTCTGTATTTCATTCTGCCCACCATTCTAATTAACTCGGGATGTAATCCATGAATCTCAAGCTCAATTGCGGTTTTCTTACCTGTTTCAATTATATCCTGTTCGAGTTTCTGCCTTGTTTTCTTTACCACCTCTTCAATACGAGCCGGATGAATTCTGCCATCCTCTACCAGGATATTGAGCGCAATCTTGCACAGCTCCCTACGAACAGGATCGTAACAGGAAAGAATGACTGCTTCTGGGGTGTCATCCACAATAATTTCTACGCCGGTAGCTGCTTCCAATGCGCGAATATTCCGGCCTTCTTTGCCAATGATCTTTCCCTTCAGCTCATCTGACTTAATATTGAAAACGGTTACTGAATTTTCAACCGCATGTTCTGTACCGACTCTTTGAATAGTTTGGATTACAATTTTCTTTGCCTGTTGATCCGCCGACAGCTTCGCTTCCTCTACTATTTCCTGAATGAGTGACATGGCTTCCGTCTTTGCCTCATCCTTTAACGCCTCAATTAATTCAGATTTTGCGCTTTCAACTGAGAGGCTTGAAATAGTCTCCAATTGTTCGATAGATCTCTTCTGGTACTTATCGAGATCTTCCTGCTTTTTATCGACAACTTTTTGCTGGGTGATGAGCGTATCCTTTAAAGCGGCAATCTCATCTTCTTTGGCTTGAAATGCACTCTCTCTGCGCGTTAAGGCCTCCTCTTCAGTTGCAAGTTTTCTCTCGCCTTCTTCAGTATTCTTGTTCCGGTCAGTAATTACCTTTTCATGATCTGACTTTAGCTGCATGAATTTCTCCTTAGCCTGAAGAATCTTCTCCTTACCAAGCATATCTGCTTTTACTTTAGCATCTTCTATAATATTATGTCCCTGTTTCTCAATTCCTTTCCTCAGCAACAAAGCCACAGCTACCCCGCCCACTATCATCGAGGCAACTGCTGTAACTATAATTGATATCTCCATAGTTAAATAATTTATGCGTAAAATCTATTCGCTGAGGACAATAAAAAAACCCGCAAGAATCCTAAGGTTTAAAAAAACCCCATTATAGAATGGTTGGAGCGGCCGAATCAATTCGGGGATCTACTGCCTCACATCAGGTGAAAGCACCACTGTATAAATACAGAGGTGGGTAGCCTGCCCTTGGCAATTCGAGCTAAACTCCAGGTTTTATACTGTTGAGTTTTATAAACTTCTTAGAATTTATGCGGGTATCGGTTGCACTATCCTATAAGATAGTAGCAGTATGTTAAAGAACGACTAGTTGTTATTCAAATAATTATTTACAAAGTTATCCAAGCTATCAATATTCTCGACGATTCCGTTATCCTCAATCATTACCTTCTCTTCGTCTGCCACAACCTGATTTGCAAATTGTAAGGCACACATTGCTAGCAAATCCTGCTTATCCCTAACAGCATAGTTCTCCTCATAACTTTTCAAATTCTCCTCAATCAATTTAACCGCTTTACGAACATTTGCTTCTTCTTCTCTTTCTATAGACAAGGGATAAATCCTGTCTCCTATAGCTAACTTTATTGATAAACTCCCCATTTCGGGTATATTGTTCTGTTATCTATTCAAATAAGCAATACACTTATCAATTTCCCGCACCAATTCATTAATCCTCAGTTTAACATCTAATGAACTCTCATTATCTTCCGACAATGACTTTGCTAACTTAATTCTTTTATTTTTTTCTTCCAAATTTTCAATAGTAGTCTTTCTTTCCTTCAATGTTTTAATCAGATGGTCCTTTTCTGCTTCCAATTTAAACATGTCATCCTTCACTTTTTGGTGCATAATCATGATCTTATTCACCTTGTGTTTTATGTTGTCGACTTTGGAAGGAAGATCTATAGTGGCCATAATATGCTTGCACTGTTTAACACAAATTTAGCAATCCATATTCGCCGTCCAAACAAATTGGCAAAATAATTGTTCACTTTTAGCTGTTTATATTTTATGGTGTGCAGCCCATTTATCAATGCTTATTAGCAATAATTTTGCATCGGCTAACAAGAAATCATATTTTATGAGATATAAGATAACAATAATATTCTGCGTACTAATCTTATCATTTGTAAGCACCTTTGCACAAAGTGAAGAGAAGGAACCCTACTTCCGTTCACCGCTTGATATTCCTCTGTATCTAGCTGGAAACTTTGGGGAAATACGGTCAAACCATTTCCACGGTGGCCTTGACATCAAAACACAAAGTGTTGAAGGGCATAAAATATATTCTGTTGCAGATGGTTATGTTTCTCGAATAAAGGTATCTGCCTGGGGATATGGAAGAACGCTCTATATAACCCACCCCAATGGTTATACAAGCGTTTACGCGCATTTGAGTAAGTACACGGGGAAAATTGCGGAATATGTCAAAGATCAGCAATATAAAAAGCAGCGTTTCAGTATAGAGCTGTTTCCGTACAAGAATCAATTTAAGCTAATAAAAGGAGAAGTTGTGGCGCTTTCCGGAAACTCTGGAGGGTCAAGCGGGCCACACCTTCATTTTGAATTGCGAAGCGATATTACCGGCCATCCAATTAACCCACTGCTTTATGGATTTAAGATCAAAGATTCGCTGAAGCCTGTGGTAAAAGCGGTTAGAATATATCCCATCAATAAGCACAGCCACGTGAGTCACAGGCCTTTGGCAAAGTATTACACCATTGCAGGGGCTAATGGCCAATACCGGCTTAGATCGGAAAAGCCAATTGAAGTGTATGGTGATATTGGGTTCGGCGTTGAGGTATATGACTTTCTGAATGGATCCCATAATAAATGTGGAATTTACTCTGTAGAGCTACAGCTCGATAGCACTACAGTTTATTATCATGAAATGAACTCTTTTGGGTTTCATGAGGACAGGTATATAAACGCGCATATAGATTATCGCGAGTTCAGAAAGGAAGAAAGGCATGTGCAAAAAAGCTTTATTGTACCGAACAACAAGCTTACGCTATACAAAAAGACACTGGATCGGGGAATTATGAATCTCACAGATGGAAACATTCACCATCTGAAATATATTATCAAGGATTCTTATGGCAACACGTCTATCGTTACCATGCAAGTTTTATCAAAGGAAAAGAAAAGCGAATTAGAGCTGACAGGAATAAGCGTTCTCGATTCAAATAAAAATCCAGCTAAAGATTTGATAAAGGCAATCAGCAATCCACTTAATAAGGGCACGAATGCAAACGCAGGGGGAAAAGAGGCAAATATACCGGTAAGCATATACCTGGCACCCATGAATCTAGACAGTGCCAGCATCTCACCGAATTTTGTAAAACAATTCTCTTATCCATTAGAGAACAATTACGAAACGGAAAATATCAGAATTTCAATACCTCCCTATTATTTGTATGATGATATCATGTTCGAATATAAAATGAGCGATACTTTGATCAATGCTATTGCTCCTACTCATCATATTCACAATAGCTATGTACCGGTTCATTCCTATTACAATATTTCGCTAAGGACAGGCCATATTCAGCCGCGCTTGAGGGATAAGGCCATGGTCGCTTCAGTGCGGGGAGGAAGAACTTATTATTTAGGGGGAGCTTACGCCAATGAATTCGTATCGACGAGGACAAAAAGATTTGGGGCATTTACGGTTGTGCTGGATACGATACCTCCGAGGGTTAAAGCTATCAATATTTACCATGGCAAGGATATGAGCCACTCAAAGAACATCAAAGTTAGGCTGTATGACAGTCTTTCAGGAATTAAGTCTTACCGGGCGACAATAGATGGAAAGTGGATCTTAATGAGTTACGAGCCAAAAAATTCTATGATAACCTTTTCTTTTGTGGACTGGGACAGGCTTGGAATTGTATCGGATCCGGAAGCGGGTAAATCCACCTACAAATTGAAGGTTGAAGTGACTGACAACCGCGGTAACACTTCGCAGTTTTCCCTCGATTTTATCAGGTAGTTATTTTTTGACGAACTTTCTCGTAAGCCTTTTTCCGTTAACCTGTATCTCTGCAAAATACAATCCGGCGTCCAGGCCTGAGAGGCTTAGGCTTAAATCTCCCTCAAAGTTTCTGGCAGAAACGATGCGTTGCCCAAGGAGATTCTTAACTGAGGCAGTAGCCGAACCGTCATAACTGATATTCAGAATATCTGCGCAAGGGTTTGGATACATATTAACCAATTCCCGACTGATGGCTTCCTCCATTCCCGAGCATATCGCAACATGCACCTCAAATGGTTCAGAGGTAGATTCACATGCAATAGTATCCACAACAGTTACGGTATAATTGCCTCCCAGATATGCAACAAAAGTGGAATTTGTGGCTCCGGAAATATTGTTTCCATCTAGCGCCCATTGATGTGATGTAAAAAAAGGAGTAGCCGTCAAAGTAATGCTATCGCCGGCACACATAGCAGAATCCGGAGCATTTATGATTGCAAGTGTTGCCGTATTGATAATCACTACGAAATTCGGGCATTCTGAGCCTATTGTTGCCGGGTTGCTTCCTACCACGCGCACTTTATAAATTCCTGCCAGCGGTGAGCTAACTGGAATCGTGCCTAAGATAAATCCGCTTGTTGTCCACGGAATAGGGAATGAACCAATTTCTGTGGGATTCGAAAATCCAGTAAACTGATCCGAAAGTTGTGCCGTAAATATATTTCCGAAATTAAAACTGCCTCCCGTGTCAACTACAGTAAATGGAACTATTATATTACTTCCCGCACATATTGAGGTCTGGATTACCGTATCAGTGAGAATTATGGGCTGCGCTATAGCTGCAATGCCACAGAACATGAACAGTAGAAATGTATTCCAGAAACGCTTCATAGTCTAATATTACATAATTAGGAGCTAATTTCGGATGCCAGCTCCACACAGTAAGCCTCAATCGTATCTCTGGTCTTGCGATACACATTAAGAATACACGCGTCTTCCGGCTCAACATTTGAAGGATCAATAAAGTTATGATGCAACTTTCTCACTGATCCAGGAAATGCCGGACAGACTTCATACGCATTATCGCAGACCGTCAGTACAACATCAAGTTCACTGTCTGTAAATTCATTCACATGGTTGGAGGTGTGCCCGCTTATATCAATACCAACTTCCTCCATCACCTGAATGGCATACTGATTTACAGGCTCAGGACTCACGCCCGCGCTATAAATAGTATCATTATTGTTCATGAACTTTCTAAGAAAGCCCTCTGCCATCTGGCTTCGGCAGGAATTTCCGGTGCACAAGACGAGGATATTCATAAGGTTAATAAATTTGGTGCTATATTACGCATTCAATTAATCGAAACTTTAAAACTAGCAGATAATGAAAAAAGTATTTATTCTATTATTTATTCTAAATTTTGTTGTTCCAGTTTTTGCTGGAAATTTTGCTCAGGAATTGAACAATTCTATCGCCCGTGCAAAGAGCGGGAGTATTGTTCAGTACACTTTACATTTTCCCG
>DTRI01000328.1 GCA_012966015.1 Flavobacteriales bacterium
AATCAAAGCTATGATAAGTGTAATAATGATGAGGTTTGCTGTTGAATTATTCAAAATTGATTTCGTTTTCATCCGGAATGCTGTTTAATATTACTAAACTTAAAACTATACTAAAATACTATTATTAAATGATTTGATGACTTTCAGTGCTTATTCTCCAAGAGAGAGGATTTTCAATTCAACTCTTCTGTTCAAGGCCATACCTTTTGGATCTTCATTGCCGTTATTATCCAAATTATTTGCCACGGGTTGAGTTTCTCCATATCCTCGCGCACTCAATCTCTCTTTAGCTACACCTTTCGCAATCAGTGCATCCACTACAGCTTGCGCCCGATCTTGCGATAATTTCATGTTGTAATCATGTTCTCCTTTTGAATCTGTGTGCCCAGAAATTTCAATCTGAAGTTTAGGCTTATTGGTAAGAAACGCGAAAACCCTATCTATTTCAGGAGCAGATTCTTTCTTCATGGTTGATTGTTCGTAGTTGAAGAATAGATTGTTTAAAACGATTTTCTTATCCACCTTAATAGTTGTTAGCTGAATGGCCTTATTAATTTGGGAATAAGCAGAGTTAGGTGGTATATACAAGTTTTCTGAGTGATAAAGAAGACCAGCAGATTCGTATGATATATTGTAATTGCCATCGTTTGGCAGGATTACCAGATATTTACCTGTGCTCACATTGGGGTTATAAATTCCAATCAACTCGCCGGTTTCGTTATTGGTGACGATAATTTCTGCAAACCTCGGTACTTGACCGTATTGATCTGATACATAACCTGTTAAAACAGTGAGGTTTTTATCCTCCGCCTCAGGAAGGCTTATCATATAAATGTCTTTTTCTCCAAATCCACCAGGTTTGGCGGAGGAGTAATAGGCTCTCTTCCCATCAACAGAAGTGATGTAATATATGTCATCATCGGTGGTGTTAATAGGGTATCCTATGTTCACCGGCTTGCTCCAACGATTGTCCTCGTCGAGCTCTGTTGAAAATATATCAAACCCGCCCATGCTTTCATGCCCATTTGAGCTGAAGAACAATTGAACTCCATCCGGATGAATGAATGGGGCATCTTCATCAAAAGCAGTATTGATTAGCGGCCCCATATTTTGAGCAAGGCTCCACTCGCCATTAGGCATCGACACGGCCTTGTACAGGTCCCTTCCTCCAAAACCGCCTTTTCTGTCACTCACAAAATATATGGTCTTGCCGTCCGCGCTAATGACAGCATGGGTCTCCCAATATTTTGTGTTTATATCTGAACCCATAAGTACTGGCACAGACCAAACCTCACCATTCAAATCACTACTGTAAATATTTCCGTTTCCATCGTCATCTTTATAGATGAATAGCTTTTGTCCATCCACAGACAGGCCGATGGTGGCCTCATGGTTTTCACTATTAATATTTGTGTCGATAGCCACAGCTCCAGACCATTCACCAGCTTCATTATTAGACACATATATGTCCTCAAAAAACAGTCCGTTATCATCGATATTAAGACCGGTGCTTCCTTTCCTTCTGGAAGTAAAAATCAAGGTCAATTCATCTGCAGAAATCACCGGGCCAAAATCAGCATAGGGGCCGTTCACCTGACTCCCCAGGTTGGTAACAATTGCTTTCACAGGGGACTTCATCAGTTCCTTCGCTTTTTGGCACATTTTAATTTGTATATCGATCTGGGAGCGTATGTCCAGTTCTTTCTCACTAAAGAAAGATTTGTATTTCTTAAACATATGGATAGCGGTATCCAGCTGATAATCCAGATGATATGCATGTGCCAAAGCTCTGTAAACATCCAGAGGGGCATTTTTGTCTCCGGGCATGTCTTCTTGGTAATTTACCGAAACTGATTTTGTGGCAATTTCCAGGTATGGGATAGATTTTGATTTTTCCGAAGAGGAGTGTAAATAGCACATGCCAATTTTCCAGTTGATGTGCGCATTTCCTGGATCCAGACCCTCAATTTCAACATAGAGAGGCAGTGCTTTGGCAAAATTATCATATAGCCAAAACTCTCCAGCTGCAAAAAACTTGTCCTTGAAGATCTTTTGCGTCTTCTTATTCATTTGGGCAAGCACCGCACTGTAGCTCAACAGTGTTGCAAACAGGATGATTACCTTTATGTTATTCATGCTAAGGAAAGATTAAATGATCCTATTGGTATCAAAAGCTTCTAAATAGTCTGCCACTTTTTTCAGAAACGTTCCTCCCAGGGCACCATCTACCACACGGTGATCATATGAGAGTGATAAAAACATCATATGTCTGATTCCGATAGTGTCTCCTTCTTCTGTCTCGATAACCACGGGCTTCTTTTGAATAGCGCCAGTTGCTAAGATTGCCACCTGGGGTTGGTTTATTATGGGAGTTCCCATAATGTTGCCAAAAGTACCTACGTTGGTCATCGTAAAGGTACCATCTTGAATCTCATCTGGTGTCAGTTTGTTGTTCCGGGCTCGATTGGCGAGATCGTTAACAGCCTTGGTTAATCCGAATAGATTAATTCGATCTGCATTTCTTATAACGGGGACAATTAGATTTCCAGTTGGCAGTGCCGCGGCCATGCCAATATTGATATCCTTCTTCACAATGATATTATGACCATCCACGGAAACATTTACCATGGGGAAATCTCTTATGGCTCGTGAAACGGCTTCGATGAAAATAGGCGTAAAAGTTATTTTCTCCCCTTCTCGTTCTTCAAATTCCTTTTTTATTTTGTTTCTCCAATTGACTATGCTGGTGACATCCGCTTCAGTAAATGATGTTACGTGTGCCGATGTTTGAACTGAGTTCACCATGTGATCTGCAATCAGCTTTCTCATCCTGTCCATTTCCACAATTTCATCTGTGCCCGATACAGATTGTGTTGTGGGTTGTGCTGTAGCTGCGATTTGTGGTGCTGGTGCAGCTGGTTGGGCTTCTGGAATCTCTTTATTCGCCGGGGCGGTTGGTGCTTCTGGCGCTACCGCGCTGCCGTTCTTATTGGACAGGTAGGACAGGATGTCGTTTTTAGTAACCCTACCATTTTTCCCATTTCCCGAAATTTTCTCCAGCTCTTCGATAGATATTCCCTCGTCACTGGCAATTTTCCTCACCAACGGTGAATAGAATCGTCCTTTGTGATATCTGGGCTGTGCTCCTACAGCAGCAGTACCGGCTGCATATACCGGTTCGTTTATTTGCGGTGCCGGAGGCGGGGTTGTAGGGTCAGGAGTAGCGGTGGGTGGTTCTTCTTCCTTGTCCTTCGCTGGAGCTTCAGGCTTCGTTGAAACATCGTCCGCTACATCGGTTGCCACGTCGAGAACTGCTGGTTCTTCATCCACTTCAACTGTAGGTTCCTCACTGTCTGCATCTCCAACAGGTTCTGTTATCGTTTCGTCGGCGTCGGCGATAATAGCGATTACGGCTCCTACCAATACAGTTTCACCTTCCTGCGATAATATTTTTGCAATTACACCTCCAACAGGTGAAGGTATTTCTGAATCAACTTTATCGGTTGCAATTTCTACAATTGATTCGTCGGCTTCTACGGTGTCCCCAACTGCTTTTAGCCACTTGGTAATAGTAGCTTCAGCAACGCTTTCACCCATTTTGGGCAATATCACATCAGTTTGAGCCATTGATCGGGGTTGAATGGGAGGATAAAATTAAAATATTTAGACTAATTATTGCTATTCACCTATCTTAAAGATGAACTTCTTATAGCAATATGTGCTCGTTTAACGCCCTAAATTCCGCAACCCGCGAATTACGATCTTAAAATCGTTGATAATGCTGTAGTCTTTTGCGTATAATAAGTTGATGTTTTCGAGGTTTTCGTTTACCATCTCATTTAATTCAAACCTGTCTGCCGGGTTTAATACACCAGCTCTTAAGGTGGGCAGGTTTTGTTTGTTCTTAAATCCGATGTTGATATAACCTACCCAGGTAAGCCTACCGGTCATTACTGCTAAAATGTTTCCGAAGAATTTGATTGGATTGTAAACCACAAAGATGAGAATTGGCGAAAGTAGGATCGCAATGATACTCCCGAGCAAATCGAATATTCGTTTGCTTCTCAAATTACCTGGTTTTGTAATTGAGTTTACATCAATTACGTACAAACTGCCGGAAGAATTGACGTAGCTGCTACCTATGATGTGAAGACTTTCAGGAGGGGCGATCTTATGGTTAACGATTCCCGCATCCAGTTTAGCCATCTGATCTATTATTTGATTTGCCGATATATCTTTAGAGCAAAAAATAACTTCATTTGCCTTGTAAACATTAACAACCTCTTCCAGGTTATCAAGGATGCCTAAAAACTCGGTGTTCTTCTGCTCATCTGATGCTTGAGGTGCAATATACCCAATGACCGAATAATTGATCTCAGTCTGAGAAAGCAGGGTAGCCACACGGTCAAACTCCGCTTTGGAACCGACAATTAATATTTTCCTGCTTCTGTCAGTCTCCCCAATAATAAATTTGAGTTTCAGTAGCCGCATAAGAATTCTCACAGTTGCCATGGATAGAGCTGTATACGCCGCTCCAATGATAATCAGGGCTCTGGAGAATCTCCAATCATCAGGAGCCAGGGCATAACCCACAAGTATTACCAATGAGCCCATTAAAATTCCCTGAAGAATTTTTGAGTACTTCACTGGCTTGTCATAACCTCCTGAAATCAATATTGATAGCAGCCAAATACTGATGTAGGTTGGTACTACAAATGTCAGGAATGCTTCAGGGTATGTACCCCCATCCGGGAACACAATCTGTTGTTCCCATATTTTGGTAATAAGTACCAACCCTCCAAAAAGAATAAGTGAATCAATAACAGGTAGGATTACAGCATAAAAAACTCTTGTCAATACTGCTATAGAGGCCCTTAAGTAGATAGCTGTTTTAAGCAGCCAGGTATAAGCTTTGGCATTTTGCCGGGTAAAATGTTTCTGGGCAAATATGAGCATTGCATCGTAGAAGATGAACACGTAGTTTAAGCTACCCTTCTTGGTGCTCTCTCCCTTATAATGAATAATTCTTGTTTCCGGGAAATAGTAATTCGAATATCCGCCTTGAGTTATGCGATAGGAAAGATCAATATCTTCTCCATACATGAAAAAGGACTCGTCTAACAATCCAATTTTATCCAATACGGATTTTCTCAATAACATAAATGCACCTGATAATACATCTATCTTGTGAACTTTATCTTTATCGAGGTTGCCCAGGTGATACTTGTTAAACAATCTGGATTTTGGAAACAACGATGAAAGGCCAATCATCTTGAACAAAGCCACGGATGGGGTAGGGAGGCCACGTTTTGATTCTGGCAAAAAATTTCCGTTTCCATCTATCATCTTCACTCCAAGCCCGCCACCATCAGGATTCTCGTCCATAAAATTGATGCACTTGAGAAACGTATCCTCTTCCACCACTGTATCAGGGTTTAGCAGTAAAATATACGCTCCTCCAGATTCATTTATTCCCTGGTTATTGCCTGCAGAAAACCCTACGTTATGTCTATTGGTAATTAATTTTACCTGAGGGAATTTATCGGCGATCATTGCCACTGAACCATCCACCGATTTGTTGTCTACAACAATTATTTCGAATGATTCAATTTTAGCACCGGCAATAAGTACCGAATTGATACACTGCTCCAGGAAGTGCTTAACGTTATAGTTTACAATTATTACTGAAAGCTTCATGCGTTAATAATTGATTTTTGTGGTCACATGGAACTCTCCGATAATTATCTTCTTGTGTGTTAAGGGTTTTGTCACGGCTCGTTTTATCTAAGAATTTAAACAGCCGCCACTAATTTTGTTGGCAACGCAGGATATGGGTTATTTGGTTGTTAGGACACTCTCGTATGGCGTTCGGTTGATGATGGAACGGGCCAGGGTAACATCATCCACAAATTCCAATTCGTCACCAACGGCAATACCACGAGCGATGATTGTAACTGGAACCTGATATTGCTCTATTTTCTTGTACAGATAGAAGCTTGTAGTGTCACCCTCCATAGAGCTGCTTAACGCAAGGATAACCTCCTTTATTTTATCGGTTGCAAACTTGTTAAGCAATGAATTAATATTAAGATCTCCCGGGCCTATTCCATTCATGGGGTTTATTATTCCGCCAAGGACGTGATAAACGCCTGGATATTGTTGCGTGTGCTCTATAGCCATTACATCTCTTATGTCTTCAACTACGCATATTATGGTCTGATCGCGGTTGTGATCCGTACAGATCTCGCAGATGTCTAAATCAGATATGTTATTACATTTCTCACAGTATTTGATGTCTTTTCGAAGTTTAATGATCGCTTCACCAAATGACGTAGCCTCCGATTCTTCCTGATTTAATAAATGCAGCACAAGTCTCAGGGCAGTTCTTTTACCGATGCCAGGAAGGCGCGAAAATTCTTCAACAGCTCTTTCTACAAGTGATGAACTTAAATTCATAATTCAAAAATAGCATCAAATAAAATAATTACACAAAATTACGAATTGGCGTTTAGTAGCTCATCCGTCTTTTGGGTAATAATTTCCAGTGCCCCATCAATTGTACGCAGGTGAGATCTAAAAGCCAGAACTGCCAATCTTAGCGTAAATACTCCTTCAAGGTCAGTTGATGACAGAAATATCCTTCCGTCGCGTAAAATTTCCAGCAGCAGTCTCTTGTTGAAGGAATTGGCATCGCCGGAAGCGGGCACATATCTGAAGGTGACAACCGACAACTCAGGCTCCCCCCCGGTTTCAAATCCCGGGATTTCAGCGATCTTAGCATAAAAATAGTTGGCTAGCAGTAGCTTTTCTTCAAGACATGCGACAAAAGGCGCTGTTCCACACAATTTTAAGGGTAGCCACAATCGCAATGCCCTAAAGTGTTTGGTAAGTTCTGGGGATATATTGGCCGGAGATAGCTCATCTTCCGCTTCAATTACATCCTGCAAATAATTTGCCGAATACCTGTGGGTATGTTGTAGGTGCCTGGCCTCCTTAACCAGAAGAACACCCAGCCCGTAGGGTAGGAATAGACTCTTGTGTGGATCCATAACTATGGAATCGGATAATTCAATTCCCTTCAACAATCTCTTTCCTTTCTCTGTCATCACAAAAAATGCTCCATAAGCACCGTCGATATGGAACCAGAGATCGTGCTTTTTAGAGATGTGGCCAATTTCTTCCAGAGGGTCTACAGCACCAACGTCTGTAGTTCCTGCTGCCGCGACAATTAACCACGGTATTAATCCTGATTTTCGATCATTATTTATCTGCTGTTCCAACTTCTCGGGAATCATTCTGTGTCCTGCATCCATTGGAATAAATCGCCTGATCGCCTCTGCAAGGCCGGCAATGTTGAGGGCTTTATCCACACAGTGATGCGCCTGTTTAGTGGTATAGATCACGCATTTTTGATAATCCGCGCCTTGAAGCCCTTTGGCGTCGCGTGCAGTTACAATAGCGGTTAAATTGGCAATGCTTCCACCTGACGACAGATTACCCGCAGTATCTGCAGGATAGCCAATGAGATTGGCCATCCATTTGATAAGCATATTGGTCATTCGAACAGCACCTGGTGACGGGTAAAATACTCCGGCATACCTATTGGTGATCGCCGCAATATAGTCACCTAAGGAAGAATAGTAGATTCCTCCTCCGGGTATGTACGCAAGGTGTCCTCCTGATGCGGGATTAAGCCCGGGCTTTTCTACATTTTCCCGGAACACTTCTAATACGGTGTCAATATCTAATTGCTCTTCAACGATGGGGAAGTCATAGATTCCCATTCCCATATCTTCAGTGATGTTAAACGCCTTTTCATCTTCAATTTCATTGATGAACCTTTCGGCGTAGGCAACAACCTTGTCTCTAACCAGCTTACGTTCCTCCGCATTGGGTTCTAACGTACCCGCCTTTTTTTCAAGTTCTAAGATTTTATCCCTCGATATATTCATAACTATTCTAAAAACTGGAAGTAATGATAGCAATTTCTTTTTTCTTTGTTGCATGTCGCCCATTCTTATATTGTCGTTTATAACGCTATACTTTCTTGTATTACTGGGTATATCTTTTATTACAAGCAAGAATTCCACCAGTGAA
>DTRI01000329.1 GCA_012966015.1 Flavobacteriales bacterium
ATGTTCTTTAAGCTCGTATTCATTTTTAATGCTACACAACTTGTTTTATGCTCTATAAATGTACACAATAACAGAAGCAGCTGCGGGATAACAGCATGTTTTTGTTGTGGTTATCGCCTTTTTGATAATTCTTCAACCACTGCGTCTAACGGACTCTTAATGTCCGGTAAATAAGTCTTTTCTGCTTTCATGTTTATATAACTTTGAAAATTCAAATTCATGTCCCTTAATATTGCAATATTTATGTCATTAAATATTAACACCGATTACTGGCTTGCGACCTTGGGCACCTGCGGCAAGTTGATCTGGCAAGTCGACTTAAAGATTAGTAGAATGCCGAGGCTAACGTATCATGAAATCGAGCTACTCCGCTATCCCAATCTGATCTAACAAGAAAGCATACTCCAAGGCAGTTTCTTTGTTTCTGCGAAACCTGCCCGATTGCCCGCCGTGGCCTGCATCCATATTGGTGTGCAGTACGAGCAGGTTGTCATCGGTTTTCAAATCCCTGAGCTTGGCAACGCCGCTTCAACTGGGATGAAAGATCCGGCGGTAAAATATGGGCCTATTAGCTATTCATTTAGTGCTGGCTATTTGATACCTTAGGGTTGAGAATCAATTCCTGCCGATATGAGAAAACTGAGAAGCGAGATTAGAGATGTAAAAAAGAAACTTGACAGCTATTCTGCTCAAATCAACCGGATTAAGTGAAGTTTATATCCGGCTTATTTTCCTTCTCCAATCTATCCAGGTCCTGGACTGCGGCTTCCCACTCAGTCATAAGTTGAGCAAGCTCCTTTTGTTTTGCCTCATAGGAATCAAAAAATCCAGGCTCGCTTGAAATTTCTTTGAATTTAGCTGGATCCTGAAGATCTTCATCATGCTGCTTCAGCTCTTTTTCCAGGTCGTCAATGGCCTTCTCCAGTTTCCCTGATTTGTTCCTAGCTTTCCTGTGGTCCTTTTGCCATTGCTTGTTCGCCTTATAATCCATTTGATGTTCAGACACCTCCTTGGTCGTTGTGCTCTTGGCTTTCAAGTTGGCCAGTTCCAGGGCTTTGAGATCTCCAACATGGCGCGTCTCCAAAAAAGCAGTAACATCGCCTATGTACTCCTTTATCTGTCTATGCTTGAATTCGTATACCTTTCCCGTGAGCGATCGAAGAAAATCTCTATCGTGAGATACGATGATGAGGGTACCATCATACTTGATCAAAGCTTGCTTTAATATATCCTTGGAGCGCATATCCAGGTGATTTGTAGGCTCATCCATTATTAGTAGCGAAATGGGATTCAGCAGCAATTTACACAGAGCTACTCTGGCCCGTTCGCCTCCTGACAAGACAGATATCTTCTTCTCTACCGTGTCTCCTGAAAACAAAAACGATCCAAGCAACGCCCTTACCTGCGACGAGGTTTGCTCAGCTGCAGAGGCATCCACCGCCTCTAAGACAGTTAGTCGATCCTCCAATAAATCGGATTGGTTCTGAGCATAATACCCCACCTTTACCAGGTGCCCAAGTTTCATATTCCCTTTAAAATCCAGGGTTCCAGCGAGGACCCTCGCCAACGTGGTTTTCCCCTCTCCATTTTTTCCCACAAATGCAATCTTCTCCCCTCTATCAACAGATAGCGAAACATCCTTTAGGACTTCCAGGCTGTCGTAGTTCTTATAAATATTCTTGGCCTCAATCGTCACCTTTCCGGAATGTGGTGCCGGAGGGAAGCGAAATCTCATAGCCGATTCATCCGTTGCATCGACTTCCACCCGGTCCAGTTTATCAAGTTTTTTAATGAGTGTCTGCGCAAAAGCGGCCTTACTCGCTTTATACCTGAATTTATCGATGAGTTTCTCCGTTTGTTTGATCTGCTGATCCTGATTCTTCTTTGCCTGGGTTTGAATCGTCTGCCGCTCTTCCCGTAACTGCATGTATTTGGAATAAGAAGCTTTGTAATCGTAAATCTGTCCTGTGACAATCTCAATGGTCCGGTTGGTGACAGCATCAAGAAAGGTTCTATCATGAGAGACAAGTACCACCGAACCGCCGTAGTTTTTCAGCCATTGCTCTAGCCATATTATCGATTCGATATCCAAATGATTGGTCGGCTCGTCAAGCAAAATACAATCGGGTTTTTGAAGTAATATCTTAGCCAGCTCGATGCGCATTCGCCAACCGCCGGAAAATGTATTGGTTTGGCTATCAAACTCATCCACGAGAAATCCCAGGCCCTGCAGTACTTTGGAGCATTCTGCTTCCAGATTGTATCCATTGTGTTGAATGAACGATTCCTCCATCTCTCCAATGGAAGTGACTAATTCCATGTACGATTCACTTTCCGCATCCGTGCGATTTGCCAATGCTTCATGAGCCGCATGTATTTCCTTCTGAAGGCTGACCACTTTCTTAAAGGCCGACAAGGTTTCCTCAATTACTGTCTTCCCATCCGTGAAATCCAGGTCTTGTGTGAGGTAAGCAATGGTATAGCTTTTAGACGTTGAGATGCTTCCCCCTTTGGGAGCAAGATCTCCCGACATTATATTTAGCAAAGTAGATTTGCCCGCACCGTTCCTACCTACCAATCCTACCCTTTCACCTTTATTAACCATAAAAGTGACATCGTCTAACAGTGTTTGTCCGCCAAAGTAAACAGAGACTTGGTTGAGTTGTATCATAGCGCAAATTTACAATATATCAGAGGTATGACTTTTGGAAAGTTCGTCTGTATTGTCTTTCCTACCATTCATTAAATATCCATTGAGCAAGATGGAAGACACAATTACAAGACTTCCAATATAAAAACCTGGTTTGATGTATTCTGATTGCCCGAAAAAGATCAAGGCCAATAGAATCAGAACCGATCAATTTTAGGGTTGAGCCTGGGTCCAGATAAGCCTATTACTCAGTAATCCCAATCTGATCCAACAAGAAAGCATACTCCAAGGCAGTCTCTTTGTTTCTGCGAAACCTGCCGGATTGTCCACCGTGGCCGGCGTCCATATTGGTGTGTAGCAGGAGCAGGTTGTCATCGGTTTTCATGTCGCGGAGCTTGGCCACCCATTTGGCTGGTTCGAAATACTGCACCTGAGAATCGTGTAAGCCTGTTGTTATGAGCATGGCAGGATAATCTTTCGCTTCAACATTGTCATAAGGAGAGTAGGTCAACATGTATTCGTAGTACTTTTTCTCCTTTGGGTTTCCCCATTCGTCAAATTCTCCGGTAGTAAGGGGAATAGACTCATCCAACATGGTGGTTACCACATCAACAAAAGGTACGGAAGCAAGGATTGCCTTAAATAAATCTGGCCTGAGGTTGATGACTGCACCCATAAGCAAACCTCCGGCGCTGCCACCTGCAGCAAATATGCTGTCGCCGCTTGTGTAATTCTCCGCAATCAAATACTCTCCGCAATCAATAAAGTCGGTGAAAGTGTTCATCTTTTTCAGCAGCTTTCCATCTTCATACCAGGCCCTTCCCAGGTCTTCCCCACCTCTTATGTGCGCGATAGCGAAAATAAATCCCCTGTCCAGCAAGCTCAATCTGATTGAGCTGAAATAGGGATCCATGCTGGCTCCATAGGAACCGTATCCATACAGCAACAATGGGTTCCTGCCATCTTTTTTTATTCCTTTCTTATAAACCAATGAAATGGGCACCTCTACCCCATCCCTGGCCTTTGCATACATTCTCTCTGATGCATAATCCCCTTTGTTAAAGTCACCAACCACCTCTTGTTGTTTCAACAGCTTTTTCTCACGAGTGGCCATGTTATAATCCAAGGTGGAGCTGGGCGTGGTCATGGACGTATATCCATACCTGAGAATTTCCGTGTCGTAGTCGGGATTATACCAGGTGTATGAGGTATAAGTGGGCTCACCGAAATCCAGGTAATGCTCCGACCAGTCCTCCCACCTGATGATCCTGATTTCCGTCAATCCATTTTTACGCTCCTCCAGCACCAGGTAGTCATTGAATATTTCAATGCCCTCGAGCATCACATCTCTGCGATGGGCAATCACTTCCTTCCAGTTCTCTTTAGAGGTTGCATCTACCGGAGTTTCCATGAGCCGAAAATTTTTGGCATCTAAATTTGTTTTGATGTAAAACTTATCGCCATAATGATCTATAGAATACTCCAGGTCCCTTTCACGTTCCTGAATAATGCTGAACTCGCCGTCGGAATTATCGGCATCCAACACTCTGTACTCAGTAGAGAGGGTGCTGTATGAAGAAATAACCAAATATTTCTTCGATTTGGTTTTGTAGATGTAGGTGCCAAATGTGTCGTCTTTTTCGTGAAAGATCTCTACATCCTCCTTAGGATCAGTGCCCAATACATGCTTGAAAATCTTGTACGACCGCAATGTTTCGTCTTGCAGGCTATAGTAAACTGCCCTATTATCATTGGCCCATGTAATGCCACCGGTAGTGTTTTTTATCCGCTCCTCGAATTGATCTCCACCCTCCAAATTTTTGAAATGAATGGTGTACTGCCTGCGGCTGACCGTGTCTACTCCATAAGCCAGTATTTTATTATCAGGACTTACATCTACCCCGCTCACATCGTAGTAGTCATGTCCTTTCGCCAATTCGTTAACATTCAGCAGAACATTTTGAGTATCAGGCCTTTCACCTGAGCTTATCATCGCTATGATCTTATCCAGCTGATCCGCTGATCCATCCTGTTTTTCCCAGAGATATACGGGGTATTCACTTCCCTCTTCGTATCGGGTGTAATAATAGTACCCTTCTTCCGTGTACGGCACAGACATATCCGTTTGCTTGATTCTTCCTATTATCTCCTGGTAAATTTTCTCCTGTAAGGCTTCTGTGTGCTCCAGCTTAGCCTTCGCATATTCGTTCTCCGCTTTTAAGTAATCCAATACCTTTTGGTTCTTCCGCTCATTGAGCCAATAATAAGGGTCAATTCTAACGTGCCCGTGAATGGATAGCTCCTTCTCTATTTTTGTCGCTATTGGTGCCATAATTTTATCATTTATGCCGCGGTTCTCAACACAGCCAGTACCAAAAATCAGTGCTCCGGTAATTGACAGCATCCCGCCTATGTAATTGTATTTAATAATCATTATTGCTTTATTTAAGAACAATTTTGAAGCCTGTGAAGATAATAAAGTTGCTTGATTGTCTGTAATACAAAATAACAAGCTCATGTTACACCAGAATCATAGACTGTTTAAAAAAGAGGGACCGGGCCCAGTGGTACAAGTGACAGGGGACAAGGGATCTACCTTCCGTTTACCAGTACCAATCATACAGAAGTTTTATTACGCTTGTCGCTTGTCCCAAACATTGGCTGATAGGTGAATTCTGATTAATTTATCCGATAATATAACTCGTTGTACCTAACTTACCCAATCATTTAAATTATGGAAGCAAGTATCCTCACATCCGTTTTGTTGCCACTGGCACTTTTTATTATCATGCTGGGCATGGGATTATCTCTTGTAATTGATGATTTCAGGAGAGTTGCCCAATACCCTAAAGCTGCAACGATAGGATTGATCAATCAACTTTTATTTCTGCCGCTAATAGGTTTTGCCATTGCCAGCGTTTCGGGATTACCCGGTGAGCTATGTGTAGGGCTGATGATCCTGGCCGCCTGCCCCGGTGGGGTTACCAGCAACCTTATCAGCCATTTGGCTAAAGGAGACACGGCACTCTCTATTTCATTGACGGCGATAAGCAGCGTGGTGAGCATCTTAACAATTCCACTCATCATCAATTTTGCAATCGAACACTTCCTGCATGCCGATCAGGCCATAAAACCACCGACAGAAGATATTGTAAAGCAAATTATTGCGATTACCATCCTTCCGGTATCCATTGGGATGTTAATAAGAAAGAAGAGAGAGCGTTTCGCCTTGAGAATGGACAAACCCGTAAGAATATTTTCAGCTGTGTTTCTCTTGTTAATCATCGTTGCCGCCATAATCAAGGAGAAACAGGTGCTTATAGATTATTTCGGCCAGGTGTGGATAGCTACATTGGGATTGAACATCACAACCATGCTCCTGGGATATGCAGCAGCGAGAATATTCAAGCTTACTTTACCGCAGTCTGTGACCATATCTATTGAATCAGGAATTCAGAATGGCACGCTGGGACTTGTTATTGCCACTACGATCTTGCAAAACAGCCTCATGTCCATCACGCCCGCCATCTATAGCTTACTCATGTTTGGCACGGGTGCTCTTATGGTTTTCTATTTTGGCAGGAGAAAAGAAGAAAGCGCCGTATCATAAATCGGGGCCATAACTTGCCAATCATAGCGAGAAACCCATTCTTTATATTCCTCTTTTGGCCCGGTATGGTTGGTGATGAGTGCTTCTAACTTAGTCACCAACTCCTCTTCCGTCTTGTACAAGAATTGGCCCTGAAAGCCTTCAGGTACATGCTCTGGAAAAGCCAAATCATTGGGTAGCAAAGGCGTACAGCCACAATACATGGCCTCTACGGCACTGCCACCGAAGAAATCCTGGTTAGAAGTGACGGGTAGGATATCTGCTCTATGAAGCCAGCTGGCATACTCCTCAAATGACTCAGAAAAACCGTAGTGCAATACGCTGGCGCCAAAGTGCTTCTTTGCCTTTTCAAAACAATCCGGTTCCTGGCTAAAATTTTCCCCTAGCAATACCAAATTGAATTTCAAGCCTCTCTCATCCAAATTATAAAGTGCCTCAAAAAACAGGTCGGGATTCTTATCGTATTCCCAGCGATGATTCCAGAGTATAATGGGTATCTCAGACGTTGATTTTTCAGATTTAATACTGTCAAACTTTCTCAGGTCAATTCCCAGATACAATACTTCACTTTTGTTCTTTATAGCTTCAATGGTATTGAGCTCATTATTATCCGGAAATCCCTTAAGGAAGTTAGGAAGCGCCTCAAGGAAAGAATCGTAATGAAATTGCGAATTGAACAATACCCTATCCGCACAGAGGGCCGAGGCATAATTGATAAATCCATAGTGATTGTCCCTTCCCGCTGTTACATCTCTATCTGTCTCAGACCAGGGATATGTAAGCTGATTTTCATGAAAATATACAGCGAATGGAATATTATGGGTTTTTGTTCTCGTGAGTGCCTGAAATGTTGAAAGATCGAGCATATCAGTAACCAATATAAGATCAAAGTCATGGTCAAGGTCATTGTATTTCGCCGCAAGCGAAATGGCCCCTCCATGCATTCTCCATTTCCAATAATGCCCACTCAAGGTGAGCAATTCTACTTCATGTCCACTGTGTTTTGCATATTCTTCCGCCCACCGCTTATGCGATCCCGTAAAGTAAGGCTCAACAATCAAGAGTTTCATGCTGCAAATTAAGTACTAATCCAGCTTATAGATATGAAATTGGGAACAAGCCGTATCATTTGCCTTTTACTACATCCTTTGAGGGACTGGAGAAAGAGGATATGGTGAAAATTATCTCCTGTTCCCCCTCCCTGGTCTCCATTTTTGAACCAGAAAGGATTAAACAGACCAAATCATAAGTTTACAAAGAAGCGAAAGATTCTATAAATTTATCCTGTAACTCCGCATAGTATGACTGAAAATCTAAAAACCGCAATCATTGTTGGAGCTACTGGATTGGTTGGCTCACATTTGCTTGAGCGACTCATTCAGGATGCTCGATATGGAAAAATTGTTTTGCTCTCCAGAAGACAACATGAGCTAACGAGCTCAAAAATTGACACTGTAATAACAGATTTTTCATCTGATCAATTGTTGAAAGACTCAATGGTGGGAGATGAAGTATTTTGCTGCCTCGGCACCACAATCAAAAAAGCAGGTTCCCAAGAAAACTTTAGAAAAATTGACCTGGAATTACCCCTGAAAGTTGCAGAACATGCAGTTGCCAATAAAGTGCCGGGTTATTATCTGGTGAGCTCCCTGGGTGCCAGCAGCAGAGCAATGAATTTCTATGGAAAAACAAAGGGGCAGCTGGAAGAAGCGCTAAAACATCTAAATATTGAAAGGCTGGCTATTTTCAGGCCCTCACTCCTTCTTGGAAAGAGGCCAGAGTATCGCATTGGCGAAAGTGTCGCAACAGCCGTAATGCCTCTGCTCAATCCTTTCCTGATAGGTTCGCTCAAGAAATACAGGTCTATTCATGCAGATGCGGTGGCCGCTGCTATGGTGAATATTGCCAATAGCGATCATGCTCAGACCATATATGAATCTGATGAGATACAACAGCTCATATAAAACAAAATTCCCTAACTTTGCCGTTCAAAATTTTGACATTATGAAAAATATTGTGCGAAATGTATTCTTAGGCTTAACAGTAATCCTCTTAAGCCTTTCGACTTCTTATTCTCAACTAAACAAGAAGCTCTCAGATGCCATTATCGCCGGTGATGCGGCAGTTGCTTCAGAATTCCTGGATGAGGGAGGAAGTCCCAATAGTACGCTGGACAATGGTTGGAATGCGCTAACCCTGGCAATTAAAGAGGGAAAGTCAGATATCGTGAAAATGCTCATCGAAAAAGGCGCCAATGTTAACCGGCCTAATTCAGTTGGCTCGACACCGCTGATTGTAGCTATCAATGCTGATCAGATAGAATCTGTAACATTGCTTTTGGAAAATGGGGCAAGTGCTAACTTAAAAGGTATGGACGGAAATGCCGTTGGAGGAAAAGCATTAGGTGCCATTGGGGGCCTCTTTGTGGCAAATCCGAATAATTACGCCCTAAGGTGGGGTAATGTAAATCCCAAAGACTTAGTAGACGACGCTGGAAAGGGAGAGAAAAAATCTAGAGGAGTAACGCCATTGATGATTGCCTGTAAGAACGGAAACGCAAAAATAGTTGCTGTATTAATTGATAAAGGAGCTGATGTAAAACTCAAGGATTCTAAAGAATTAACACCTCTGCATTATGCAGCTTTTCATGGATTCCCAGAAATTGTTCAAAAATTATTAGACGGTGGAGCCGATGCCAAAAGCCAGAGCAAAGATGGGATTACTGCGCTTCATGTAGGTAGTGTTTCAGGATATACAGAGATTCTTGATATACTAATTAAGGCTGGAAGTAATATTGAAGCAACAACAAAAGTTGGCTCAACTGCACTGCATTACGCTGCCGGCGTGGGAAATGCCAATCCAGTAAAGACCTTGATAGCAGCCGGGGCCAATGTTAATGCCGTAAATAACGATTCATATACACCATTGCATATTGCATGTGCCACAGGATATGAGGGAATTTTGAAATTATTACTGGATGCCGGTGCTGATGCATCAGCAAAAGACAAAAAAGGATCTACAGCCGTACATTATGCCGCTGGATTGGGCTTCGTTGAAATTATAAACGCATTGGCAAAGGCAGGTGCTAATCTCGACATGAAGAATTTAGCCGCAATTCCCGCTATGTTACTCGCAGTTGAATCAGAGAATCTTGAAATTGTGAAAGCCATGGCAGAGAATGGTGCCGATGTTAACGTAAGAAACAAAAAAGGAAAGACGCCAATGCTGGTAGCTGTTAAAACCGGTAATCAGGAGATCATCGATTACCTTACCTCTAAAGGCGCCAAATAACCTCAGGGTAGAACTTCAATTCAATTCAATCCAATCCAATCCAATTCAATTCAATTCAATTCAATTTAGTAATTATGAAAATCAAATATCTATCGCTCATCGCTTTAACCGGGTTTCTAGCATCATGTGGAGACACCTCAGCACCTGAAAAGGAAACTTCAACAAAGGAAGCTTTAACACTAGATTCGGAAATTGACAAGGTTAGCTATAGCTTCGGAGTCAGCATTGCCAAAAACCTCAAAGCACAAGATTTCGATACTATCAATGTTGTTGCACTCACCCAGGCAATTGAAGATTCATATGGCGACAATGCCTTGACTATTGATGAAACTGCAGCCAATGAAATCCTCAATGCATTTATGCAGGCAAGAAAACAAAAAGCTACACAGGGAGCATTAAACAAAGGGCGGGCATACCTGGAGCAAAACAAAACCAAAGAAGGTGTTGTTACCCTGGCAAGCGGACTTCAGTACAAGATATTAGTTGAAGGAAACGGCCCTAAACCAACGGCAACTTCCAATGTATCTACACATTACCATGGTACATTAATAGACGGAACTGTATTCGATAGCTCTGTTGAGAGAGGCGAGCCAGCTTCATTTGGTGTGAATCAGGTAATTCCAGGCTGGACAGAGGCTTTACAGCTCATGAATGTGGGTTCCAAATGGGAACTATACATTCCTTCTGAGCTTGCTTACGGTGCCAACCCAAGGCCTGGAGGCCCTATCAAGCCGAACATGGCATTGATATTTCAGGTGGAGCTACTCACTATTAACTAGGGAAACCTAGTCTAGTCAGATAAGGGAATATCAATTTCCTTTAAAAGCCTTGCAACCGGATAAAGGTTGTGGGTTTTTTCGTAGTAGCTCGAGTTTTCGTAAATAAACCGCAATTGGCTTCGGCTATTGCCAGCGAAATCTGTGTCTTCTCTTTTCTTGGCCTCAAACCTTGCTCGTAAGGCTACGTTGTCTTCTAATAGCTCAGCAGCGAGATCTTCGAATACATAAGATGAGAACCATTCCTTTTGCTGAAGGGCAGCATCAAAAAAGTTCCAGGCAAAATAAGAATCCTTCGCCTGAGGTTCCAGGCACTCTACAATATATCGATTGGAGCTTTGATTGCAAATTACCACATAGTCACCTTTGTAATATTTCACTGGCTGTATCTGTGGGTTCACCTGTACATTGTAATGTAAATAATGACTTTCGTAAGGCTTCTTTACAGATTCATAGTTCGTGATGTAGTAAGTTTCCACTTCAAGCACCGTGTCTATGGCCAGCCTCGACATACCTATGTTATTATTCTCCAATCTCTCAACAACTTCCTTCCAAGCCTGAGGAATCAGATACATATAAGGTTTATGAACCTCGACAGTCGATTTGAAAGTATTGTAGTACCTGATAGTCTTTGTGAAGGGTTTCTCACGATCATAATAAAGTCTTTGCGCTCCACTTATCACGCTCACCTTCTCTCCAGCCTCAAATCCCTTGAATTCTATTTCCTTGTATTGGCTGGTGTCAAGCTCCCAGTAAATGGCAAACACATCCTGCTCAGCTACCTGCCGATTGGCGAGTTGTCGCTTCTCCCCTATCTCTTCATAATTCTCATTCGCAAATTGAATCGTCGCCAATAAAAAATGATAAGTGGCTAACACGCGATCCTCAAAGGGCTTAAACATATGTGATTCCGTGGTAAACCCAATCGTATTGAATAATGTGGTATAACCAGACGAGTACCGGGGAGTTTCCAGGAAATCATAAATACCATTGTCGGGAAATTTATCAATCGAATTGACGTATGGGATCATTTCATAACCCACCGCCTTCATTGTATTATAGAGCGGGGGAAGCATTGCCTCTTCCATATACTGAGACAGGGTCGGGCTCAGCTTATCTTTTTGTGTCGCGATTAATGTCATCACGTATTGATAATCGGCACCATTCGAAGTGTGCGTGTCGATGAATATATCAGGATTCCAGGCTCTGAACATCCGGGTGAAGGTCATGGCATTTTTTGAATCACACTTGATAAAATCCCTGTTCAGATCGAGATTTTGAGCATTACCCCTGAAGCCGTACTCTTTAGGGCCATTTTGGTTGGCCCTGCTGCAACATCCCCGGTTTAAAGCTCCGCCAATGTTATAAACCGGAACAATACAAATCACTACGTGATCAAGCAGCGATTTCAGTTTCTTATTTTTCAGCAGATCATAGGTCAACTTGATACTGGCGTCAACACCGCAGGGCTCGCCAGGATGAATAGCGTTGTTGATAAAAATCACCCGCTTATTCTTCTGCTTAACCGATTTTGTGTCAAAATCCCCATCTCCCGAAATGACAAACAGGTGCAATGGCTTTCCAACATCAGTTTCCCCATAGCTCAGTAAAGTTGCTTTACTGTACTTATTGCCCATTTCTGTATAGAAAGCTATGGCCTCCTCATAGGTAGCCGTTTCATTGGACAAATACTTTTTTGTCACATTTTGTGAAGAAACTGAAAGGGCTATCAAACAAAAAAGAAAACTGAAATATTGCATATGCGTACATTTGGGGCTTGTCTTAGGAGCTGCTTTTAACTGTTATTCTGAGCATCGAGAAGAATCAAGCATAGAACGACCAAAGATTCTTCACTTCGTTCAGAATCACATTAGACTTACTTTTGAGACGAGCTATAAAGATACCAACAAAGTATGAATGGCAAAACCTGCGTAATCACTGGATCTACAGCTGGAATTGGAAAGCACACGGCAATAGGCCTTGCTGCGCTCGGTGCACGGGTTATTATTTTAGGTAGAGATCAAAACAGGCTGAACGCCGTTCCCGAAGAGATCAAAACTCTAACCGGCAACGCAGATATTCATGCTCACACAGTTGACTTAGCATCCTTAGCTGATGTTCGGTCACTGGCCAATACAATTCAGGAAAACTATCCTTGTATTGATGTGCTGGTCAATAACGCCGGGACTTTTCATACTGACTATACCGTGTACAAGGATAATATTGAGCTGCAATTTGCTGGCAATTCATTGCGCCACTATCTTCTTCTCATGCAGGGATGATTATAATAGGCCATCAATTGTAAACAGATGAAAAGAGCAATTATCAACCGTTTATCGAAGAGGAGGAGAAGCATTAGCGAGCTCCATGGTACCGATTTGATAAAAATAAAGCTCAAAATATAAACGGATGAAACAACGCTTCATAGCGCTATTCGTATTCTTTCTCCCTCTGGGTGCCAATGCCCAGACAGCAACAGATACCCTTGCACTTGCAAGCGACAGCAATATGAAGAGCCAATTCATATTAGGCATCAGACAGCATTACGGGTTCATTCTAATCCATTCAAAAGCGGTAAGGAACATAAAAGACTCCTATCCCTGGGGAACAGAAATCATCCTCAACTGGCACAAGATGAATCTGAAATCCTGGGAAATATGCAATTGCTATCCAAGGGTGGGGCTGTTAATTTCCTTTTTCGATTTTGATAACCCAGCTATTTTAGGATATGGGCTGAATGTGGTAGGATTTGTGGAGCCATGGTTCAAAAGCCACAAGCGGTTCAATATTACCCTACGGCCCGCCGCAGGACTCTCCTTCAACACACGGCCATATGACGCCGTGAAAAATCCAGATAATCAATCCTATAGCCTTCCTGTTAACGTGTATATACAATTGAGCTTCGCTCTCAATTACCGCATCAATAAAAACTATGGAATTAATTTTGCCGCGAACTACAATCACATATCCAACGGAGGTATAAAAGAGCCCAATAAAGGAATCAACTATCCTACGGCTTCTGTAGGTATAGAGTACAATTTCAATCCTGCTCCCTTTAAAGATCGTTTAAAACAAAAGTATCAGGGTATAAAAAAGCGACGCTATGATTTTGCGATCTTCTCATTTGCAAAGAGAATCGGTGGAAACTCGTCCTACTTTGGCGTATATGGTGTAATGTCAGAATTTAGTCAACAGGTAAGTAGGATGAACGCAGTCAGGCTCGGAGCGGAATGGGTGTGGGACAATTCACTAAAATGGCGCTTAGAAAACCAACTCAATCTAGATGCCGATTACCAAAGAGGCGCTCTTTTTATTGGTCATGAGTTTTTGATGGGGCGCTTCATTTTCAGCCAGGATCTGGCCATTTACTTCTACGATCAAACCAAGTATAATGACCCGGTATACCAGAGGTATGGGCTGAACTATAAGCTCGGCGATAGAGTCTTTATTGGTATGCACCTCAAAGCTCACCTGCATGTGGCAGATTTGATTGTGATAAGGCTCGGTTTATCCTTATGATCGATGTGATGCTGAATTTTACAGAATCAATGCCCCGCCACAATTTCTTTAAGAAGCCGATGCGCCTTGCTCAATTCAAGAAGAGCTAACGCTTCAATTGTATTATATTTTATTCAGCAATAGCCGCATTAAACAAATGCATGTAATGTGAGTCTAAGCCGCAGCTGACGGATTTTGTCATTCGATAAGCTAATTTTGCAGCATGGTGCGAAGATTATTGTTTACCTGGATACTGTTATTTGTATTTGCAGGAGCTTCTATGGCCCAGCATGAGGGTGGAGAAAGAAACTTCAACAAGCACAATATGCCCGATGGAATTATAAAGGGTAAAATCATCGATGAGGATTCAGGAGCTCCCGTGGAATACGCAACAATTTCAGTTTTTAGAATGAGAGATTCATCGCTGGTATCGGGAGCAATAACCGCTGCAGACGGTAGCTTTGAAATTGAAACAAAAGCTGGAAGACTTTTTATCAAAATAGAGTTCATCTCCTATGAGCCGAAAGTCATCGGCAAAATCATGCTTAAGCCCAATAATCCATTGGTTGAGCTGGGGACCATCAATCTCAAGACAACTGCTAACAATCTTGCAGAAGTAGAAGTGTCTGCCGAGAGAAGCCAGGTGGAGTTCGGCCTCGACAAGAAAGTATTTAATGTGAAGAAAGATCTCTCAAACATAGGCGGAACGGCCACCGAGGTTCTCGAAAACATTCCTTCGATAATTGTAGATACCGATGGAAATATTAGCTTGCGTGGAAGCGACAACGTCCGGATTCTGATCGACGGAAAGCCATCTGGATTGATGGGGATAAGTCCTTCCAAAGCGCTGGAACAAATACCGGCCAATACCATTGAAAGTGTGGAAGTCATTACCAATCCGTCGGCGCGCTATGACGCAGAGGGTATGGCGGGAATTATCAATATTATCCTGAAGAAGGATAAGAAAAGAGGATTCAACGGATTGATAAACGTTACAGCCGCTTACCCCCAACGCCACAATGCCTCCATCAATGTGAACTATGGTTTCGAGAAGATTAACATATTCGGAAGCTATGGCATCAACTACCGGGAAACACCAGGCCATATTATCTACAGCCGAGAAACCACTATCGATGACACAGCCAGCTATTTAGATCAAAATAGCGAATTTACTCGAGGTGGATGGTCACACAACATTGGTTTGGGCCTGGACTATAACATAACGCCAAAAACCTCTATTACGCTCAGCGGACGCTATTCGCCAAGAACCAATCACCTTACGCGAACCACTGATTATCTATCATCTGATTATCTCCATAATCAAACGAATCACTTCATGCGAGAGACTATCGAGGATGAAACTTCCACAAACATGGATTTCAACCTGAACTTTAGCAATAAGTTCAACAAAAAGAAACAGCGCTTAACTGCCGACATACGATACAGCATGGGTTCAAACACAGGATATACAGACATTGCGGAAGACTATTTGCTGTTTCCGAGTAAAACCTCACTAATCCAACGAATTAACGATGCACAAAGCCAAACAAATCTGATAATGCAGGCTGACTATTCCCATCCAATCACAGAAAGGGGAATGCTCGAATTGGGATACAAAACGGGAATTAGAACCAATGACCTGGATTACCTCGTGGAGGAGTACGATGACACGGCCATCAAATGGAATAACTTAACGGACGTGAGTAATAATTTCATTTATGATGAAGCTATCCATGCGGGATATATTCTTTTTGGCAGCAAACTCAAAACATTTAGTTATCAGCTGGGCGTGAGGGCGGAACAAACCAACGTAACTTCGAGGTTGGTTGAGTCCAACGACACTTTTAAAAAGAACTACGTGAACTTCTTCCCAAGTGTTCACCTCTCACAGAAGCTGAAAAAGAAGAACATGATACAGCTGAGCTACAGCCGCCGGATTAAGCGTCCCTCCTACCGAAACTTAAATCCTTTTACAAGCTATTCAGATCCACTCAATTTATGGATTGGCAATCCAGATCTAAATCCGGAGCTGACCCATTCGCTAGAGCTCACACACATTAAGTATTGGGAAAAAGCCTCGCTGAGTAGCAGCATCTATTACAAACATACCGACAGCGTCATGCAACGTATCAGAACCATAGACACCAACGGGATTGCTACCACTAGACCTGAAAACCTCTCCTCGCGTGATAACTTTGGGATTGAGGTCGCAGCGTCGATAGATATTCTTAAATGGTGGAAGTTAAACGGTAGTTTCAACTACTTCAGGGCAATTGTGGATGGCGGTAATCTTGGGCCGTCATATGAAAGCGACAGCTACAGCTATACTGCACGCGTCAACTCACAGATGAAGTTTTGGAAAAAACTTACCGCACAAATCATGTTCAACTATCGCGGCCCTCGAATTACCGTGCAAGGAACGAGAATGGAGATGTACTTTATGGACGTTGGCCTTAAGATGGATATTTGGGAAAGAAAGGGCTCCCTTGGTTTAAAAGTATCGGACGTCTTTAATTCACGCAGGTTTCAGACGGAGACGATAGGTGATAATTTCGTGATCAACTCAGAGTACTACCGCCAATCACAGCGCATATATCTTAGCTTTAGCTACAAGATCAACAACTACCGGCCCAAGAAGCGAAAAAGAGGTGATCACGAATACAGTGACGAAGACGGAATGTGAAGATATGTCCGTAAGCCATTGTAATTCGGTGGTCATTCGGTGGTGATACAATTGGAGGTTCAAATAGGTCCTGGAAAGCTGGAATGGCAGGGAGTAGCTTTATTGAATAACGATCTTCTCCAGCACATTGTACTTACCCGTTCTAAGTCGCACAAAATAAATACCAGGATCTGATTGCAAGACGATATCAGTTGATAGGATACCGTTTCTGCTGCCGTACATCTTTCGCTGCACCGTTCTTCCCAAAAGATCTATAACAGAAATTTCGAAATCAACGGCACCTGGGATAAACGACCATATTTTGAAAGAACCACTATTGGGATTGGGATATAGTTGCATGGAGGCAGTTTCTGGAATTTCCTGAACTCCAGTAACAATAAAAGCACTGGAAGTTGTTGTGCAACCATTCGCATCCGTTACCACCACATTATAGGTGCCCCCACATATGTTCGTTGCCATATAATTGGATTGAGCAGCAGGATCATCCCACAAAAAGCTATAAGGCATCATGCCTCCACTCGTATTCACAAATGCACTACCATCACATCCCATCACCTCATCAACAGCAAATACATTTGAGGTCAATACAACCGGTTCCGTGATACTATACATTGCAAAAGCTGAACATCCCAGGTTATCAGTTACTGTAACATTGTAATCTCCCGGACATAATCCCGATGCTGTAGCAGCCGTTTGCCCATCACTCCACAAATACGTGTACTGTCCCCCGCCCCCAACGGCAATAACAACAACCTGCCCATCACAAGCGCCATTGCAAGCAACATCTGAAGAAGATATCAATGTGATCGATGGTGCGCCTGCATCATCTATCACGGCATTATCCACATAATTACAGCCGCTACCGTTCGTAACCGTAACGGTATAGATGCCCGCAGAAACATTGGTTATGCTACTAGTATTCGCTCCATTGGACCAATTAAATGTGTAAGCAGCTGTGGCGTCACTTACGGTAATGCTAGCCGTACCATCTGAGTTACCACAAGACGCATTCGTTGTAGATACGGTATAGACAGGATCGGCAATGGTAAAGCTTTGCGCTATTTGGCAACCAAAGTCCGGCTCAAAATTTACGAGCTGAGTATTCGATCCATCGCCTTTGTACAAGCGGGCAAATCCAGCTCCATCACTGTTTGCCCACCATGACAATCCATCGCAATCGCTGTCATTCACAATCAATCTATAACATCCGGGGCTCAGGTTAAACGTATCTGCGTACATTGTATTTGCCATTAGCCCACCAGATTGATACACCGTATTTCCTTTATCGTCTTCCACCAACCAGGATGACTCATTTGGAACATTATTGGTTCTAAAAAGCAAATAAATTGGATTTGCATAGGCAACCGGAACATCAAAATTGCTTTTAAAATAATTGTTAGGCGTATACTCGTCCGATCCACCATTTGGATTCTTCACGCGAACCTCGAATATATTGCTCTCAGCATTGCCATTAATAAACCAGCAATCATCTGCTGCACTCAGTGAAACGAGCTCCGTTTCAAGAAATTCAAGACTGCCCGTCCACTGGTAGGTATTTACCACGCCCCCCTTTACTCCAAAGTCTATATCCAAACTCGTTAATGGCGTGGAGCCCGTATTTTTAATCACTATCACCGGATTATCACAAATAGGGTTAAACCTGTTTTGTATTTCCCAATTATTGGGAGAGATTATTTCTTCAACTGCGGCATCCAAGGTAAAATTTGGAGAACCATAGCTAACTAAATGAGCTCTGAGAATATAATAGCCATCCGGATCGGTCTGTGAATCATAATCAATATCTACGATAGTTCCTGGTGTTACGAAATTTGTAAGCTCCACATTCTGCTCTTCAACCTCCATACCGGGGCACCAACCCGCACGGTCATAAACCCAGGTACCTCCTTGGGGATAGAGAGGGTTCATTCCGCATTGTTGCATAATCTCCCAACTGTAAACCAATGTTGCATCCACATCCACATTGTGAATTTTATAACAGAATTCAGCACAGTTGGTTGGGTTGCTAAAAAGATGGCCCGAAGCGCGGGTTTTGAGCTTGTACATACTTGCAGTAGGGTCTAACTGAACCGACCAATCCGCCACCGTTGAATCAATCGAGTTCAAATAGAAATTGCCCTTCCACAGATTCTCAACCTTAATAACATTCCTCGGTGGCACTCCCTCTATCATCAGAAATTTTAAGTCTAACATCTCCTGCCAGTTGCCAGCGGTTAACCGGACCGAATCTGCTAACAGTGTCCTATAATCAGAGACATCATAGATCCAAAGCCAGCCATCTCCCAAACTCAATCCATTGCCGTAAGGAGTTATAAATCTGCCTATTTCAAAACGCTCTATTTCCTCAAATACATCGTAATATTCAAACTGCTGCAAGTAGCTCGTTACATCAGGGGACACCAATGTCGAATCAGTGGCATTGCCATTTATGTCGTATGTATAGTTGTTATAATATGAATGCCATACATATTGGGTGTCGATCGCTATGGTAGGGTCGGGTCCGTCAGCATACGTGACCAGGGTAACGGGATCTTGCATTACCGAATCTTCAATGTGCATCGAGTCTATGCTGGAAGTGTATACACCCTGCTCAAAAATAACATTGGGCCGTTCGCTCACGCTCTGATAATTTCTCATGAGCTTAGTGCCGTCTCCATTTTTCCAGCCAGGGGCACCAAAGAGTGAACCACTATTTCCGTTTCCGGAAGCATCAGCTGTAGTCAATCCTGTGCCCTCATTGAATTTGTAGTAAGCGAGAAGATTTGAATAGTTTGGATGGGATGGATCGACATCCTTGTACATCCAATCGGCAATTGTAGCCTGATCTAAATAAGCATTCCAAACCCTAAACTCATCCACATAACCGTCATAGCTATTGGTTCCAGGTGCGTTAGAACCAATTTTGAATAAGGTAATGCCCGTCATGTCCCTGTTCTTCGCCGATCCAATGTTCCAAAAAGCACCATTTAAGTATATTCTCATCTGGCCGGAACCTGCATCTTTAGTAAATGCCCAATGATTCCATTGTCCTTTATAATCAGTTTCATTTGCCGCCTTAGAGATGCGATCTACAGAACCAATATCATTACCAGCATCCCAATATACACTGCCATTCCCCCAGGGCAAATGGCAATTGAGCACCCTGTATCCGTTTGTGTCATAAGCTTCAAAAATATAATCACTCTGCGGCTGAATATTGGGATCTCCATATTGCCAGAGGCTGATTGTTATATCATTTGTCAAAGATGAAAGGGCACTGCCGGGAACGTCCACGAAATCAGGCCCGTTGAAATTAAGCGAATACTCAGTAGATGATGAATGAACACCCACATTAAAAGAAGGCACATGACTCAGTACAGAATTACTCGTACCACCGCCGTCATTATTGAAACTGATCTCTACCACCAGGTTGGAAGTTCCATTCCAATTAAAAGGAGTGGTAAAACTCAGCGTGTTCCAGCCAACTGCTGTAAAGTCAGTATTTCTGGCATAAACCTCTGTGAATCCGCCAATTTCATAGTCAGAGGCTATCAGTTCCGATTTAGAAGAATGCTTCAAACGGATGGTCAAATGCTTCAATTCAGAGCCTACTGTAGATAAATCAAAGCGTATTCCGCTGATGTCACCGGCGGTAGCTCCAGCTGCAGATAACTCCGCCGCAGTCCACAAGTACTGAGAACTGGCGTCCGACACCGCCGAGGTAAATGGGGCAGATGAAGAAGTTGCCCCTGATCCTACAACAGCAGAGTCAAAGGAGAGTGTACTTGAATACACGATAAATTTTTCCCACCATGTAACATAACTCCAGGATGGACTGTTCATGTATGTCAATGTATCAGGACTCTGGCCATCCATCACATAGGAAGGTTGAAACATCTGTGTTGAATCGAATGTGCCCAGATCCTCATACAGGAAGGTATGGGTTGTATAATCCCATTCACCGCAGGCAGGGTTTTGAGCTGGATTGCACTTGAGCGTGTAGTACATCAAAATCTTCTCGTAGCTTATTGAATCCGGTGGAAAAACGATGATGTCATCTTGAGTCCCTCCGAAAGTGAATGCCTGAATCACAGTAGTATCACCAGGTCCTGCAAGTAGCTGAATGGGTATTACCGGCCCAATAAGTGCCAGGAACAAGGTAATTATATATAGTTTTCTCATAATCAATAATATGAACCCGAGAGCGAGCTCTGAATTTCCGTTTTTGCAGCGAGCTGCAAGTTAATAAGCATTACTTCTCCTTCCGTCGAATCCGTCAGCAGACGGAATATTTAGAATGGCATGATAATAGATTTACTAAATTATAAAATTAAGTCAGGTTTAAATTTTATACACCCACATTTTAGACCAAGCAGACCATTTTTTAGCTAATATTATACCTGAGTAAAGAACATGGAAGAGAGCGAAAAAAAATACAACTCAAAGCTGTTCTCCAGCCTATTTTTTCCGATCGTATTTGTGGTTGCGATTTGGATGGTAAAAGTCGTTGAAATCACATTTGATGTGAGTTTCAGTCAATATGGCATATTCCCGCGCAAATTTGAAGGCTTGATTGGGGTTCTTTTTTATCCGCTCATTCACAGCGACTTCAACCACCTAATTAGCAACAGCACAGCCCTGTTTTTACTAAGTGTGGGCATATTTCATTTTTACAGGCCAGTTGCCTATAAGATTTACTTCTGGACCTATGTCATGTCGGGTATTTGGATCTGGCTCTCGGCACGGGAGTCCTTTCATATCGGTGCCAGCGGATTGATTTATGGCTTTGCCACCTTCATCTTTATTAGCGGCATTATCAGGAAAAATACCAGGTTGCTCGCGTTGTCCATGCTCGTTATATTCCTGTACGGAGGAATGGTATGGGGAATATTTCCTATCCGGCCAGGCATGTCCTTCGAAGGACATTTGTGGGGCTCTATAGCCGGCATAATACTGGCTTTTTACTATAAAGAAATAGGCCCGAAAAAACGCAAATATTCCTGGGAGTTGGAAGAGGAGCTGGAAGCATCCATGGAAAATCAGGAAGCTGAAATTATATCAGAAGAAGTTGAAATTGAACAGGGCCCCGCAGAGCCACTCCAAAACCAGCCAACGATCAAGTACGTTTTTAAGAAAAAAAAATAGATTATAACTTCAGGAAGGCTGGGAAGATAGAAGCACAACTTTAGCAACCAAAGGCGAGGTATTTACCTAGTATTCTATGATTTTTGTAAGGAACAATCACAGCAACTATTCCAAAATCACCCTTTTAGTGACGGTTCCGCTCTCCAGCGTTACTTTAACAAAGTAAACTCCCTTAGGTTTCCCGTCAAGACTCAATTCTTTACGCACAAATCTATTAGAATCCTGAAAAGATTCATGGTAGATTAACTGACCCAGAGCATTTGACAATTGCAGGTGAAGAAGTTCATTATATTTCGAAGTTACTTCCACTACCAATAAATCATTGGTTATACTGGGAAATATTTTAATCGCTGGGAAAAGTGAGTTATTATCCTCAACACCAACAATGGTTATGGTCTGTGTTGCAACATCCGAGAAACAATCGTTCGTAACAGTAAGCGTTACAGTATAGTTTCCGGGACCGCTATATAAATGTGTCGGATTCGTAAGAGTACTTGTATTCCCATCACCAAAATCCCAGAGATAATCAGTTCCCAGTGTGGTTGTATTGGTAAATATGGCACTGTCGCCTACAAAGGAAGTGTCATTGAAAACAATGGAAGTGAAACTCGCTGTAATACCCGTGTCATAATACAGCTCCACTACCTGAAAATGTGCAGTTTCTGTTGAATCAGCAGAAACCTCAAAAGCTTCATCTAGAGAGACGTTGCCGGGGAATGAGATCTTTCTCAGAGTCACAGAAGAACCTGCAATTGTGGTATTGTAATCCCCTGCATGATAGAAGGACGAAAATTCACCATTGCCATGACTCCCCAGGATACCCACAAGGTCCCCGGCAGATATGGCAATATCAACACCTACCACCGAACTGTCACCATTTACCTGAATATAATGAAGGGATTCAAAATTATCGGTGAATGACTCATAATTAGGTGGAATAGAATCGAATCTAAGGACCTCCAGCGTTTGTGACAGGGTCAACCCTGCCGTAGGAAGGCGAAATCCGGATATAATAAAACATGAAGGGGATGTAAACCAGTATCCCATTGAATGATTATGGTAGAAGACAGTGTCTACTGTTCCGACATCTACTGGAATCTGATCCTGCGCTTGAACAGGATTCAAATTGAGGACAAATAAGGACAGTACCACAAAAACAGCAACTGCAGCTCCAGCCTTTAGCCTGCGCAATATCCAAATTCCAGATGGTATGTCCCCTTTTCTCATCGTCACGACTTCATTTTGATAATTCTTCAAAATTGTTACTCCTTTAATTTACCAAAGATAGCAATTATGGCTGAATTAAATCTCCGATTTGGCTTGGCGACCTAATCAATCTGAATACTTTCCCGGAGTGATCATTGAGTTGATTTTGGGTATAAAACTAGCTGGTGAATTGTGTAACATATTCTACTCAGAGCGCGTATATAAGAATTTCTTATTAAAATTAAACGAAAATGTCGTAATATAGGCAACGAAACAGGGTTGATGCGTCTGTATTCTATATTGTCTTAAATGGGTTTGTTAGCGGTATTATTCTGGATTTCCAAACTGGGCTCGAATTAACCCAAATGTTAGGATGAGGGGCAAGAGTATGAAGCGTAATTATGATTTTTTCTTTACTTCAGTAATATCCCGGCCGATGAATGGATTCAGGCGGACGATTTTGCTTATGGCATTTTTGGTGATAACTTCATTCGCCAATGCGACACATATCACTGGTGGCGAGATCTACTACAAGTGTATTGGAGTTGATAGCTTTGAAGTTACATTGCTGCTCTGGCGGGATTGCTCCACGTCGCCTACACCTGCGAATTTGTCTTCTACCGCTGTATTAAATGTGTATTTTATTGAAGGAGGCCTATCTGCTACTGGGTTTCCCGTCACCTTGCCCAGACTGAGCTATGACACGCTTGATTTAGGTGCCTACGGAAACTCCTGCTTTATTCCACCTCCAGGTATTTGCGTTCAGGAGGGTGTTTATAGAGACACTATCGTTCTTCCATTCGCTTCAGGGGGATATCTAATAGCATACGAATGTGGAAATAGAAATATTGGTATAGCCAATCTTGTTCCCCTTTCCAGCGAAATAGGAACATCTCTTATCATGAATGTGCCTATGACCACAGTCGATTACCACCCCCCCACCGTTGTCTGGTTTGAGGACTTTGAAGACAGGTCTGTGGGAGATGAAGATGATGTGGGAAGTACTGCATGGTCTACCGCATGTGCTTCAACGTCACCTTGCGGTTTGAATGATTCAGATCCTGCCG
>DTRI01000330.1 GCA_012966015.1 Flavobacteriales bacterium
GGCAGAAATAATAAAAGAGGATTTGCCGGCATTCATAAAGAAAATCCAGGAGATAAAAGGAGATATGCCCCAGCATTGGGTGTCGCACTCTTGGGGAGGTGTTCATTTTCTTTCCTACCTGGCGATGAATATGGACAAGGTAAACCTGGCTTCCATGGTATTTTACGCTTCCAAAAGAAGAATCTCCATAATGAGTATTAGAAGATTCTACCTACTTGACTTCTTCTGGAACTTCATGTCGAAGATTTATACAAGGGTCTATGGCTATCTCCCGGCCACCAATCTTAAAATGGGCTCCGACAATGAAACCATCAAATCGCATAGTCAAACCAATGATTGGGTGTACAGCAAAGATTGGGTAGATTGGGAAGATGGGTTTGATTATGGCGCAGCCTTGAAAAAATTGAGCCTCCCCCCTATCTTATCGCTTACAGGTGAAGGAGATGATGTGCTTGGCCATCCTACGGATGTGAAGTATTTGTTAAATGAAATTGGCAATCAGGAATACACATTTAAGGTCGTTGGAAAGTCTACCGGCTATAAACATAACTATGATCATATCAATATACTCACCCATCCGGATTGTACAGTGGATCATTTCCCAGAGGCAGTTGAATGGATGCAGAAGCATGCAGTTGCAGAAACAATGGTGAGACAATAGGAAAACAATGGTGAGACATTTGTAAAACAATGGTTTCACCTGCGTTATACCAACAAAGCAAATGAAATAATAATTGGCCAATCTAAAAATCACGACACCAGTATGAAAGTATTAATGCCTTCCACCTATCTCGGACCCATTTCTTATTACAGGATCCTCGCAGCCCATGACAGCGTTTTGAGGGAATCAATGGAAAACTATGTGAAACAGACCTATCGCAACCGATGCAGTATTTTGGGGGCCAATGGAATACTTGATCTGGGGATTCCCGTAAAACATACCGGCAACAGAGACGTGATGAAAGATGTTAAAATTTCCAACTATGAGAGATGGCAGCGCCTACATTGGCGGTCCATTGAGACTGCTTATCGCAGCTCACCCTATTTTGAGTATTACGAAGATGATCTTAAGCCTTTCTATGATAAGGAGTATCAATTCTTAATGGATTTCAATACCAATCTCGAAATGGCGGTCCTGGAGCTCCTTGATATTAAGGTGACTTTTAAGTCCACTGAATCCTATGCAGAAAACTTAGCTGATGGCTTGGATTACCGTAGCTCACTGAGTCCAAAAATAGATGCAGACGAAAGTCACATACCCTATACCCAGGTTTTCAGTACCCCTGAGACCTTTGTTCCCGATCTAAGCATTATCGATCTACTTTTTAACTTAGGCCCTGAATCGGTGAGCTACTTGCGTTCGGATTCAAAATAAAGTAATTTGAGGTAATTCAACAGTTTTGAATAAAACCCACCAATCCATCAAAGCTAAGTCGACTCAGTCTTTGATCGCAGGGCTGTTGCGCGTTTTAAGCACGTACAAGCACCAATGGTGGCTCTATTCGACGTTGGGCTTACTTCTGCTAATGACTAGCTGTGACAGGCATGCTGATCTTAGCTTTACCTCCTGGCTGAAGAATCAAAATTTTGAATTTAAGAGCAGCGGAGCCTCGCCAAATGCTACACATTATTTTACGTTGCAATCCAGGCCTTTAAAGATCGATACTATATTTCGTTCGATGCAGGGCCCATATGATATTACAGAATTTGATTTTCACGAAAAGAAGGAGGAGCTCATCTGGTTAACAGGATATACTTCGAAGATTATAAATAAAAAAAGCAGCTCACTTATTTCCGACGGGTATATGTGTCACAATAATTTGAATATCTCCAGGGCTAAGACTTTCCCGTGGCAGGTTAAAACCCAAGGCACCAGCATAAGGTTGTTTACACTTACGGAAGGACAGGTATCCGTGAAATTGCCCGATGGTTTTGCGATTCCAATTCCCGCTGCGCAGGCTATGACTGTTGTTTCGCAGGTGTTAAATCACAATGCTGCTGATATTGACTTGCTGGTGAGCCATGACGTTGCCCTTGCCTACCAGCTTCAATCTGAGCTAGATCATATACCTATACCGTTATATCAGCAAGCTGCATTTATAACCAAACAAGTATCAGGTCCGGAAGGATGGTTTGGCATGCCGAGGCTTTGCAACGATCATTATTTGGATAGCACTAAGCTGAAAGGAGACCAACCCAATCACGAATGCAAAATAAGTTATGGTGAATCAGACTACAATCCTTACTTTGATTCCTTTGGGAGAACGTACAGCGGACATTGGAAATTGCCTCTCAAAGAGCAGGTGTTAACCACAGATGTAACTAAAATGTTAGATCTTCAATTCGACACCAGAATTCACTATATAGGTGTTCATGTACATCCTTTTGCTCGTTCTCTGGAATTGCGGGATGCAACACTTGACACGTCCTTATACATTGCACATGTTGAAAATCATGATGACAAAATTGGAATTAAGAGAATTGACAGCTACTCAAGTGAGGCAGGAATTCCCGTGTACAAAAAACACACGTATGAGCTGATCAGCACCTATGAATGTACAGATACATCTGATATACACACGGCAATGGCTACCATGTTTTTGTATTTACACGATAAAAAATAAAGAGTTGGATGAATCAGCAATACAGGAGCATTTTGATAATATGCCAGAGCCCATAACCCCTCTAGGCTAGGCAGCACTACCTGGTGCCCTTTTTAGAACCACAGACACAATAAAGGAATACATCATTCCCACCATCATGGTAGCCGAGGTGGCGATAAAAACCTGCATCCACGCACCAGAGCTCTTTCTTGTCTGCTCCAGCCTTATATCTATCTCTCCCGGAGAGAGGCTCTCAGCCACAAGCTCTTCCTCAACAGACTGTAATAGCTCCGAGATATAAGCGGGATGCAGCCATGTGTGGTAGATGAACACAAAAACGCCAATAACCATAGCCGCAAACAAAGAAACGACAAGGCCCAGTCGAATTGATTCCTTGTAGGTAATATATCCATCATACTCTATGGAAGACCTGGCAATGAGAATACCGATCGTAATTCCCATCAGCAGCAATGCCAGGGGAACGTAGCCGGTGTAATCGGCCAATGCAGTTTGCTCCAGATCTTGATAATGCTCGATAAGCTTCCACACTCCTGTCAAACAACCGATCCCAAGCCCTACGTAGATCGCTATACGCATCTAATTATGAACTGAAATGAAAAGTGGGAATATAAACGAAGCGCTAGCCATTCATAGAAATTAAGAACTCCTCGTTGGTTTTGGTGTTCTTCATTCTATCTCTAAGGAATTCCATCGCTTCTAACGAATTCATATCTGCAAGGTGATTCCTCAATATCCAAATTTTCTGTAATGTATCTTTTTCAATCAGCAGATCATCTCTTCTTGTACTGGACGCAACCAGGTCAACAGCTGGGTAGATTCGCTTGTTAGACAACTTCCTGTCCAATTGTAATTCCATGTTACCAGTACCCTTAAATTCCTCAAATATTACCTCGTCCATTTTAGAACCGGTATCTACCAGGGCAGTTGCAATTATAGTCAGGGAACCACCATTTTCAATTTTTCTTGCCGATCCAAAGAATCTCTTTGGCTTGTGCAAAGCGTTCGCCTCAACTCCACCAGAAAGAACTTTCCCAGATGCAGGAGAAACAGTGTTGTATGCTCTTGCCAACCTGGTAATAGAATCGAGCAAGATCATTACGTCATGACCACACTCCACCATTCGCTTGGCTTTCTCAAGCACAATATTGGCAACCTTAACATGTCGCTCTGCCGGCTCATCAAATGTTGAAGCAATTACTTCAGCTTTCACATTTCTGGACATTTCTGTTACCTCTTCAGGGCGCTCATCTACCAACAGTACAATTAGATAAACTTCCGGGTGGTTTTCCGCCACCGCATTGGCAATATCTTGCAGCAAGATAGTCTTACCGGTTTTCGGCTGTGCTACAATCATTCCCCTTTGACCCATTCCGATAGGTGTAAACATATCAATCACCCTGGTGGAAAGATTACCTTTCGGGCCGGTGAGGTCAAATTTTTCCTCTGGAAATAGAGGTGTTAAATGCTCAAAAGGAACTCTATCGCGAATTTCATTCGCTTCCCGGCCATTGATCAATTCAACTCTAATCAGCGGAAAGTACTTCTCTCCTTCTTTTGGCGGCCTAATAGTTCCAAGCACCGTATCACCAGTCCTCAAGCCAAAGAGTTTGATCTGAGACTGAGAAACATAAATATCATCAGGTGAATTCAAATAATTATAGTCAGACGATCTCAAAAACCCATATCCATCGGGCATGATTTCCAACACTCCCTCACTGGATATTATACCTTCAAATTCATATTCGTCCGTCCTTTTCTGATATCGATTACCAGTGTTGTCATTTTTGTTTCCATCTTTTCCCTCCCTTCTCTGCTGATAGCCACCAGTATTTTGACGCCCGCGATTTCTATTGTCGTTTGGCTTGTCTCCACCTCCCGATGATGTTCTCTGATATTCTGTTGCTGGTTTGGTCGCTGCTTTAGTTTTAGGCGCTGGCTGCTCCACAGCCACTTGTTTCGGCTCATTCTTGCCCTTCACTTGCGGTGCGCTTGATTCAGCCTTCATTTGCGTAGCAGTTTCAGTTGTAACTTCTGTTTCTGTTTCTGTTTCTGTTTCTGTTTCTGTTTCTGTTTCTGTTTCTGTTTCTGTTTCTGTTACTGTTTCTGTTTTCACTTCTATGTTATTTGCTGCTGCTGCACTCTTTGGCGCTGCCTGTTGCTTTGCAACTGGGTTTACAGACTGGACATCCAAAATCTGGTAAACAAGATCTTCCTTTTTAAGTGCTTCATATTTTGGCACACTAAGGTTCTTAGCAACATCTTTTAGCTCGGACACGAGCATTTTATTGAGTTCTAATATGTCGTACATAATTGTTTTTGATTGGTATTAAATAAAAAATAAAAAATTGGGTGGGATTACAGTATGCTGTAGTTTAAGCAGCAAGGTTAGCTTTTATGCTTATAAATATTGAAAATCGATTAGATTGTAAAGTCAATAAGAAAAAGTAGCTGTGGAATGCCTGCAAATACTTCCGTTTCTAGTCCAATTCTGTCTTAGCAAGCGTAATTAGAGATGCAATAATACAAATAATTATCGTATAAATCCATTTTTATATTAATCTTTAATCTTGAAAAGACATGCCGGCGCACGCATAAATACAATGAATAGTTACAAAAATACAATATCAGTTGTGTCCATTAATTCTGATATACTTATATTTATCGAGCTTTAAACACCGAATGATTCTATAAATCGACATGCATTAAATGATACAAAGAATCCAATCCATTTATCTGGCAATTATTACTGTTTGTTGCGGGCTTGTATTCGTTTTTCCCTTTGCGGACGCCCTTAGCATAACCACAAAAACTAAGATTGAAGCAGTGTTGCTCAAACCCTGGTTGGTAACAATTCTGGCAATTCTATGTACACTTCTTTCGCTTGCAATTGTTATGCAGTTCAGGAATAGATTACTGCAGATTAAGTTGTGCAGATTTAATATGCTATTACTTTTGGGTTTGATCATTTCCATATTCTACATGATTGACAGGGCTCAGGAGCTGCTCAGTATGGGTGGGGAACCTGAAGTGACTTATGGGATCGGTGCCTTTTTACCCCTTGTGGCTGTAATTTTTAATATTTTGGCCATTAGAGCCATTACTAAAGATGAAAGGCTGGTCAGATCAGCGGATCGGCTACGTTAGTTGAAAGTTAAAAAAGTTATAAGATAAAAGTACAGTTTCCCAGTCTTAGCTTTACGCTTACAACTTCAAACTTTTAACTTTTCACCTTTCTCCCAATTCAATAATCTGCAAATCCTTTATTTCTTCGCCATCGATGGCAAAGCGTATCAATGTGCGCACCTTGTGAAGTCCGTACTTGCCAGCAGCACCGGGGTTGATGTGTAGCAATTGCAGCTTTTTGTCATAGATGACTTTTAAAATGTGTGAGTGGCCGCAGATAAACAACTTGGGCGGATTGCTGCTTATCTGATCATAAACTCTTTTGTCGTATCTGTTTGGATAACCACCGATATGTGTGATCCATACGTCCACTTTCTCACACATAAAGCGCCGATGTTCCGGATGGGAAATCCTTACATCATGCCCGTCTATGTTACCATATACTGCTTTGAGTGGCTTAAATTCCTCCAGTTGCTCCGTAACAGACTTATTGCCCACATCTCCAGCATGCCATATTTCATCGCAGTCCTTAAAGTGCTCAAAAACTGAAGGATCCAGATAGTTGTGTGTGTCTGATAACAGCCCTATCCTGGTCATATTATTTTTATAGTTGTGGCCGGAAGCCATCCTATACTTCCATCAGATAACCTGATCTTGTTCCAGTCACCTATTTCTTCACTGACTGAAACTTTTGTACCCTCATGCAATACAAATAAGTTGTTGCCATTCTCGCCCGGTGCGCTTCGTACAACAATAGAAGGACTAAAAACTATTCCCTCCCTCTCTTGGTAAACGCTGTTGTATTTTCTGTTTGCCATGCCAATGCTGGAAAAGCCAATTATTAGAATTACCATGCTGGACCAGAAGAACAATTTTCGAAGTGCTGTTGATTGTGCAACGATATACACTATAAATAGAATAACTGACAACCACAGCGCCGCCCCAGCTATTAGCGCCCACTTGTCGACAGAATACTTATTGGACAAATCATCGGTGATATCAGTTATAAAAAAGCTTGGAATTGTCTCAATCTTATCTATTGTTCTAAGCTTGGCAAGGCTGAGGTTGTAGTCGATGTCCTCATCATTTGGATCCATCTTTTTAGCCCGCTCATAAAAGAGGATTGCCGATGCTACTTCATTCACTTTGTAATAAGCGTTTCCCAGGTTATAGTAGAGCTGTGCAGCCACATATCCCTCCTCGATAATGGATTCATAAAGCACAATGGAGCTTTCGAAGTCTCCCCGGGCATATGCCGCATTTGCACTGTCCAAATTTGCCTTTTGATCCTGGGCATTGACGATTGAAACCGCCACGAACAGCAACAATATCAGCAATGGTATTTTATTAAACCTTCTTACCATAAACAATAACCTGCCATAGAATATTATTGTAATAAAAAACCCGTTCGAATCCGTTGCCTTCCACCACAGCCTCTACCTCCTTTTCGGGATGAAGATGGATGCGAAAGCCCTTACCTAATAAGGCGAACATCATGTTTCCAAAAATGACAATTAATCTAGTCCACCATTTATTTCTGGGGAAAATGAGTGCATAGAGCTCAGTTGCCTTTGAAGATGATATGGCCACCAATTCTTTCATATCATCAAAACAGCATATCACCTTATCCAGGGTAACAATATCTGCTGAGCCCAATTCTTCGGCAAGGTCGATGTAGTTACCATAATGGTAGCTCAGCTTTTCAGAATGATTCCGCCGCTCACCTTCCGTCTTTGAGATAGCGATGTAATCAGCTGATGCATCAGCACATTTAGCACTACTGGCACCAGCTTCAATCAGCTCATGATGAATTGCTCCCAGGCCTCCTCCTATATCCAATAGGGTTATTCCCTCCACGTCATTCTCGATAAGAGCCGCAATGAGCTTCTTCGTCGATTGGTCGGCACCGCTTTTCAAATATTTTTTGTATTTCTTCTTCGCTCTTTTCCCGCTAAAGAAGCTATCAACCGCTACACATGTATCGCATGTCAGTGTACTCATGATCAATTATCTAATTTCCTTTTCAAGAACTCCAAGTATTTGCAATGCATCCTGATACACAAGTTCTAATTCTCCTTCATCCTTTGACGGCGCGTACTGAGCAAATTCACATTGCTCAACCAATTTTTCCAATCCTCCAATACTCTCATCAGAAACTTCTTTGAGTAATAAAGAATCTCTGATGTTGTCCTTGTTGAGTTCTGCTACAGGCACATTGAGCTTGTCGCCAACATATCCCCATAAACTTTTTAGTACTTCCACATAAAAGGCATTTCTGTCCTCACCCTTCATATATTGCTTTGC
>DTRI01000331.1 GCA_012966015.1 Flavobacteriales bacterium
TCCTTGGCAGAAATATCCTGACTTTGATACTTGCCTCCCCAATCTTCCACCAGATAGTTCATCTTAGAAAGCTCCTCCTTTATCTTGTCTACGTTTGCCCCGGACTTGTCAATCTTGTTGATTGCAAATACCATTGGCACCCCAGCCGCGGAGGCATGGTTGATCGCCTCTATCGTCTGTGGCATAATGTTGTCATCTGCAGCGACAATAATAATCACTACATCTGTAATTTGTGCACCCCTGGCTCGCATAGCCGTAAAGGCTTCATGACCAGGAGTATCAAGAAATGCAATTTGCTTTCCGTTTTCTAGCGTTACTTCGTAAGCGCCAATATGTTGTGTAATCCCTCCCGCTTCGCCTACAATAACATTTGTTTTTCTAATGCTGTCCAGCAAAGATGTTTTTCCGTGGTCCACATGTCCCATTACTGTTACAACCGGTGGTCTTTCTACCAAATCTTCTGGGTTATCCTCATCTTCTTTGATTTCTTGCTGTACTTCCGCACTTACAAAATTTACTTCATAACCAAATTCGTCAGCAACAATCGATAATGTTTCTGCGTCTAATCTTTGATTGATTGAAACGAAAAGCCCCAGCTCCATACAGCTGGAAATGATATCGTTTATAGGGACGTCAATCATTGAGCTTAGCTCATTGGCCGATACAAATTCTGTTACAGTTATTGTCTTTTTTCCCTCTGCTTCCAGCTTCAACTCCATTTCCCTGGCTTCACTGGCAGCCTCACGTTTTTGTTTTCTGTATTTAACGGATTTTGATTTGGAGCTATCACTTAGCCTGGATAAGGTTTCTTTAATCTGCTTTTTAATCTCCTCTGCGCTGGGTTCAGCCCTTCCTCCAGTTTTGCTTGTTTTTCCGCGGGTTAGGCCTCCAGGTATAGATTCACCTTTGTCCTTATCAGAATCAACAATTATTCTTTTTCGCTTTTTCTTCTTAAGCTTAACACTTTCCGAAGAGCTTGCAACGAGCTTTTTATCTTGAGCTTTAGCGGGCTTAGGCGGCAGTTTGATGTTTCCAACAACCTTAGGGCCTTCTATTTTGTCGAGCTTCGCAGCGATTATTTCACCATCTGCCTCTGATGACTTAGCAGCATCTTTGTCATCTTTTTTGCTTTTCTCATCTTTTGCTTTGTCGTCAGCTTTGCTATCCTTTGATTTCTTGTCCTCCCCTTTCTTCTCTTCCTTCTTTTTGGAGGATTTCGTATCCTCAACATCTATTTTCCCTACTACTTTAATCTCGACACCCTTATCAACTTTTGCAACTATTTTCTCTTCTTCCGCGGGCTTTTCTCCTTCATCTTCGTCTTTTGGCTCTGTTAATGTCTCGGAATCCTTGTATTTATCCCCCCGATCAATTGTAATTGTTTCCTTTTCAACCTGCTCTAGGTTTAACAGCTTTGAATCTTCCTTTACAAGAATATCTGATTGAAACTCCTTGAGAAGAAGATCGTGTAGGTCTTCTGATATTTTGGTGTTAGGGCTTTTGTCGATTTTATGCCCTTCTTGAGTCAAAAAATCGATAATAGTAGAGATACCAATATTCAGCTCTCCGGCTATTTTACTTAACCTCATTGTTTTTTTAATGTCACCCATTCTCCCTGTTCTAAATATTTCTCGACCGATTTAAGAAAATTATTCAAATTCTGCTTTAAATATACCTTGCACTTCTTTAATCATCTCCTCTTCCAAATCTGTCCTTTTTGTTAAATCTTCCACTGAGAGCTCCAATACGCTCTTAGCCGTATCACAACCTATTCCCTTCAGCTCGTCGAGAATCCATCCTTCAATTTCATCGGCGAATTCTTCAATGTCTACGTCTTCTGACTCAGCCTCTTGCACATCCCGATACACATCAATTTCATATCCTGTGAGCTTACCGGCAAGCTTTATGTTGTAACCCCCTTTTCCGATAGCCAGTGAAACTTGATCTGGATTCAAAAAAACGTCAGCTTGATTTTTCTCGTCGTCAATTTTGATAGACGATATTTTTGCAGGACTTAACGATCGACTTATATACAATGATGTATTTGTAGTGAAATTGATAACATCAATGTTTTCGTTGCCTAATTCACGTACAATACCATGTATTCGTGATCCTTTCATTCCTACACATGCTCCTACCGGATCAATTCTGTCATCATACGATTCTACCG
>DTRI01000332.1 GCA_012966015.1 Flavobacteriales bacterium
TGGAGGGAATTAATTAATCTGGTTGTTTTTTTATTTTGTTTTTCTATTGCTGAAAATTTAAAGTTAAGTATAGTTGCATGTTCATTCTTTTAAATCAAATAATATTCATAAATTTTTTTGTTAAGAAAAAAGTTGAGTTTGCCAAATACGAGAAAGTCATTCCAACAATATGATAGGAAAATTACCATTAGATCTAGTATTAGTAAATCCAGGTAATCCAAAGCGAATCTACCAATCGCTAGCCACAAGTTTGAGCGCAATTGAACCACCTATTTGGGCGGGACTAATGGCTGCATTTGTCCGTAATCACGGATTTTCTGTGGAGATTCTTGATGCGAACGCTGAAAATCTAACAACTGAAGAAACAGCAGAGCGTCTCACCGAAATGAATCCGCTGTTAATTGCAATTGTAGTATACGGGCAACAGCCATCTGCCTCCACCCAAGTTATGCCTTCTGCCAGTGCAATGTGTACCTCGATCAAAGAACGATCGCTAGATTCCAAAGTACTATTCATTGGTGGACATGTTGCGGCTTTGCCTGAAGGGACGCTTCAAGATGAGGATGCAGACTTTGTTTGTGGTGGGGAAGGTTTGCAGACACTTGTAGAATTAATTCAAGTTTTAAGATCCAATCGCCCCAATGATTATCATCAAGTTAGTGATTTGTGGTATTTTGATGATGGAACTATCCGTACAAATGCTTCTGCCTCACTGATTAGGGCGCTTGATGTAGAAATACCAGAAGTGGCATGGGATCTCTTACCAATGAACGAATATAGGGCTCATAACTGGCACTGTTTTGGCGGTTTGGAAAGGCAACCATATGCTGCGTTGTATACAACCTTGGGTTGTCCTTATCGCTGCACGTTTTGTTGTATTCAAGCACCATTCAAAAGTGGTGAAAAAGTTGCTGGATACAACGAGAATATTAACAGTTACCGCTTTTGGTCTCCTCAATCTATCATTATCCAAATAGATAAGTTGGTTAACGATTATGGCGTTCGTAATATCAAAATTGCCGACGAGATGTTTGTCTTGAACCGCAAACACGTGAATGAAATCTGTGATTTGATTATTGAACGCGGGTATGATCTTAATATATGGGCTTATGCTCGAGTAGATACAGTCAAAGATGAGCTGGCAGATAAGTTGAAGCAAGCTGGCTTTAATTGGCTTGCTTTTGGCATAGAGGCCGCTAGCGAAGACGTGCGCAATGATGTAGAGAAAGGATTTGAACAAGATGACATTTTTGCAACCATAGATAAAGTTAAAGTTGCAGGAATCAACATTGGAGCAAACTATATTTTTGGATTGCCAGAAGATGATATGGGAAGTATGCAACAAACTCTCGATTTAGCGATCGAAATCAATGCCGAATATGCGAATTTCTATAGTACTATGGCTTATCCTGGTTCCCAATTATATAGCTTCGCTCTCTCCGAGGGATGGGCTCTTCCAGAAAATTGGTTTGGTTACTCTCAGCATTCGTTTGATACTCTCCCTTTGCCAACAAAATATCTTTCATCTGCAGAAGTCTTGCGGTTTCGGGACCATGCCTTTCAAGTTTACTTTAACAACCCTAATTATTTGGATATGATTAAGAGGAAGTTTGGTGCTGACACCGTTCATCATATTCGAGAAATGTCATCTCACAAACTTGAGAGAAAATATACGTAGGTGTAATCATATTCAAGAATTTTTTATATACTGGCCACCTAGTTTTCCTGTTCGCTGTTAGACCAAGCAAGGTCTATCATTGCTGCCATATTGGTATTGTTTGGACACAGTGGCTTGATGGGCGACCAAGTCCCAATAGCCGTTGGGGCAGCATTAGGATCAGGAAAAACAGTTTTGACCGTAGTTGGAGATGCGTCAGGTGAAGAAGATTATGTATATGGCGCCATGGGATACGCTGTTACAAAGAGTTTGCCGGTCTTAATTGTGTGTGAAGACAATGATTTGTCTATTCTGATCCATGTCTCTGCTCGTAGATCGTGGAGTTTAGCTAATGTTGCACTATCGTTGGGAATGAACGCCGTTGATATTACAGATGATCCATGGCTTATTGCGCATCATGTGAGTTCCTTATTAGATGATCTTCCAGCTTTTATTAACATTCGAACCTGTCCGACATCGGTGGCATGCCGGGACGGGTATT
>DTRI01000333.1:0-22684 GCA_012966015.1 Flavobacteriales bacterium
AGGTATGCATATTACCAAGGAAAGATTAGAAATACTAAATTCGAGCCAGGAAAATAAAATGAGTGTGGAAATTACTGATCTGAAAGCTGAGGATGGATCCGCATTGGGAACAAAGGTCGAAGTTTATATTCCTATACAATGATAACGGCTCTCATAGTAGATGACGAGGAGCGGGCTCGGTCTGTACTGAGGCAAATGCTTTCATTGCACTGTCCTAAAGTGCACTTGATCGAAGCTGTTAGCTCGGTGAAGGCTGCGATTAAGTCAATAGCCACCCATAATCCGAACTTGATATTTCTGGATGTGGAAATGCCGGGAGGAAACGGCTTTGAGCTGCTAAAGAAGGTGAAGAACCCCAAGTTCAAAGTGATTTTTACCACTGCCCATGGCCATTACGCAATTCAGGCGATAAAGATCTCAGCCCTTGATTATCTGCTTAAACCTATAGATGCAGGCGAATTGAAGGCGGCTGTTGCGCGATATACAAAAGACACCGTTCCTGCAGAGGATTACGTGAAGGGATACGAATCTCTACTGGTAAACCTAAACAGCGGGCATGTTAAAGTGTCTGTACCACATTCAAAGGGGCTGTCCTTTGTGGGATTAGATGAAATAATTTGCTGCAACTCAGATAAAAATTATACTGAGCTCATCATAACAAATGGTAAAAAGATGATCTCCACCAAAACACTCAAAGAATATGAGGATATATTTACACCATTTGGCTTTGTTAGAGTGCACAATTCTCACCTAATCAATATGAAGCATGTGCAGGAGTACGTAAAAGGCTTAGGGGGATATGTTGTTATGACCGACGGAATACAGATAGAGGTTTCCAGGCGCCGTAAAGCAGAGTTTTCGAAGAAGCTGGGTGGCGCTATATAAACCGCCTGTCGATCAATTTATACAACCATTCGACAATAAAGGAAAAGAACATCCATGCAGGTGTGAAATCCAATCTGATGTAGCCCATGACATGCCAGCCCGTGGTGTATTCCCATGGGCATTTACCGGTTAATTGATCTAACAGGAAGCCTGAGGTAAATTCAACGGTGAAGATCAGCGTTGTGTAGATGAGAACTCTCAAAATAGCATGCAGCGACCCAACCTTTTGGAACAATGGCCCTGCAATCAGTGGAATTAAGGTATAAATGGGAAACATCCATACATAGGTCTTTCCCGTCAGCGACCAGACAGGCTCGTTGTAGATTCCTTCCCCATTCACCGCATGAGTCAATGCAACAAAAAATATCTCCGAAGTCATGCCGAAGCAGCCAAAAAACAAGATCATGAACCATTTCTTGCTCATCTGGCCTGGCATTTGGCAATATGGCGATGCATCACATAAAACCAAATAGGGGGGAAGAGCGCCAATAAAATCATTCCTGGATAACCGGTTGGCATCTGGTGGGCTTCATCGAAATGTCGCAATACCTGATACTTCCTGCTGGCTTTGTAGTGATGATCGGAATGTCTTGATATTTCAAACAACATGAGCCGGCCAACCAGGTGATTTGAATTCCACGAGTGTGTTGGTAATATTTTTTCGTAGTTGCCACGGTCGTCTTTTTTCCTTCTCAGGCCATAATGTTCCACATAGTTGATGGTTTCCAGCATTAAAAAACCAAAGATTGCTGAAGCCATAAAGCTCAGCATTCCCAATAAACCAAAGCCATAGTATATCAAAACCAACAATGCCACTTGAATTAGCTGAAAACGAATCATTTCATTTCTCCACGACCAAAAGCTCAGACCCTTGGCTTGTAATCTGCTGGCTTCCAGCTTCCATGCGGAGATATATCCAAAAATCACAGATCGAACCATAAAGAAGTATATGATCTCACCGTATTTCGCACTTGCCGGGTCTTCAGCAGTTCCAACACGCTTGTGGTGGCCTCTGTTGTGCTCAATGATAAAATGCATGTATAACGTACTCAACAACAAGGCCTTAGCCATGAAGCGTTCGTATGGTTTTGCGCGGTGACCCAATTCATGCCCCACATTGATCCCCAGAGAAACACATGCGATGCCAAATGTGACCACTCTGCCACAATATTCAAATAAAGTGAGCCCTGGTTCCGTAATAGCAAACAGAAAGATAATCATGAATAAATACTGAATGGGTACTTGCACATATAGTAAGTAATCAAATAAACGATCAGTATTGAACATGTCTTCTTCAGCATCTGATATATTCTCTTTACTACCCTTGGCGAACAGCTCGATAAAGGGTATTATCAAGTATGCATAAATAGGAAGTGCCCAGGTCCACCAGCCCAGCTGCGTTAGTGAAATATATCCGATGGCCGGTCCTGTAAATATTACGGTGTACCTGAGGAATCTAATATTCATTATTTGGGAGATGTGATTACAAAATTATAAAATTCTTATTCGTATATCTTGAATAATGAAGTCATCCTAAAGTTACCGAATTCCGCCATAGGCGGGCGGACAGGTCCGGCAAGACAACAAATTAGGCATATGCCTTCAGTTACGAAGGATTTGCAATGTACGCCGAAAGCGCCCTGAACATTTTCGCAGCGCCAACACCGTCAACCAATCTATGGTCAAATGTAATACCGAGAGGCAATACCTCCTGAACCTCAACTGCTCCGTTAACCGCAACAGCTTTTTCCTCGAGCTTTCCCACAGCTACGATGATAGGGCAGGGGTAGAAAGGCAATAGTGGAGCTAGTCCTCTTTGAATTCCCATCATACCCAGTGACGTCACCATGCCACTGCCAAATGCATCTCTTGGTGATCCAAGCATAGGCGACCAGATATTTAATGTATAGTTGATAAATTTCATCATCCGCAATATCCAGCCAATGAGAAAGGTGGGCGACATGCTGAGTGTCTTGGTAATCTTCGCAAAATCGTCCTTCTTACCGCTTTTGATGCTGCTCGCTTTTGCGCGTATTTCTTCGCTGATTTCCCCAAGAGACTTTTGATCGCATTGCCGCACTATCATGCCCGATAAATTTTCTCCGCTATCATCTGGTGCAACCTGTAGAAAGATGTCAACATCCTGTCTCTCATATATCCTCCCGAATCGTATTACGCTGTTTACGCGCGGGTAGCTGGCAATTGCAATCGCGAGCCCTTTGGCGGCAATAGTGGTCGGTGACAAGCTCTTACCCGCTGCCTGAAAGCGATTCATGGACTCTCTTATTCCACTGCTGTTAAAATCAACCCATCCGTATACGCTGGCTTCTTCTGAATTCCTCCAGGTTGCGAGCGCAACCTTGCGCCAGGGGCTCATTCCCTTATATGGCTTCAATTGAATATTTCTTTTGAACATTCCGTGTTTAGTGGATAGGTGAAGACAAAGCTAGAATATTCTTGTTAGAGCCTTACTAGTTGATAATAATAGTGTCTCTGGATATGGCGACTGCACCGAAGTATCCAATGGCACCATCGCTCATGTTGGTCACCGGGTTTTGTGGTAACTCTGAGAAACCACCACTGGCGCTGTTAAGCGTAGCGTTTAAAGTATTGTAGAACATAAATCCCTCATGGTCCAGCGAAACCAATTCAATCACAATTGTGTCACCGGGAAATGTGGGATAAGGATAAAATTGAAAATCGAAATTCAGCTCATTAAAAAACTCGTCTTCAAAAACAAAAAACGGCCCTTCGCCAGCTTGGTTTGTCATTTCGGGTATTTCACCATTTTGATAGATGACAAACAGGTAGTTGTGGCCTTTGCCTGTAATTTCCTTAAAGTAGAATGTCACATAATTTCCCTCGACGGTAAATGCAGTTTTTGGAAAATAATCATAGTTCGTGGAGTCGATGGTGGCGTGCTCGGGCATTGTGGATGAGCTCGTGAAGTCTTTTCCGTTTGCAAGTATATCGAGGGTATAAGTTCTTCCTGGAATTCCCTGCAATGAACTGCTGATGTAAACACCCTTGGATGTTTCTGTCAACTGCTCTGTAAATCCTGTTCCGTCAGAAATGCTCACAATTGCTCCCTGCACAGAATTAAATTCATTCACATCGAAATAGTTAGCCGTATAAGTCAGCTTTATTTCGTGTGGACCTGGTCCATCGTCAACGAATCCTTCTACAACAACCTGAGGCTCCGCAGAATTTAGATCGATTTCAATAACCTTTTGACAGGCCATAAATAGGGTTGCAGCCAAAAAAACAAATATCATTGGTTTCTTCATGATCAAAATTTGAAATTCCAGGTTACAGACGGAACAATGGTGAATAGCGATAGTTGTACAGCTTCGGTCTTGTTCGGGTCGTCTTCGCTTTGTTGAAACCTAATTGAATAGGCATTTTGTCTGGCATATACATTATAAATAGAGAAACTCCAGCTGGACTGGAAATTCTTACCCTTTCTATTTCGTTCAAAAGTGGCGGATATGTCCATTCTGTGATAATCGGGCATTCTGTATCCGTTGCGCTCTGTATAATAGCTCACCACTTGTCCGCCATATTCATACTTCCCGGCGGGAAAAGTTATCGCGTTGCCGGTTGAGTACACCCAGGTAGCAGCTATTTTCCAATTCGGTGATAGTGTATAGCTGCTAACGATGGAGATATCATGTATTCGGTCGTGGCGCACGGGATAACTTTCGCCTTTGTTTAGCTCCTTTAGTTTTTTTGTTGTCCTGGATAATGTGTAGGCCACCCATCCCGTAAATCGCCCGAGGCTTTTTTTAGCAAGTAATTCCAAACCAAATGATTCCCCGGTTCCAAAGAGCAGCTCTGTTTCAATGGTTTCATTAAATTGGATATTGGCCCCAGGCTTGTAGTCTATTTGATTCTGTAGATATTTGTAATATACTTCCACTGATGTCTCAAACACATTCTCTTTAAAATTCCTGAAGTATCCCAGCGCTACCTGATCACCAATTTGCGGCTTTACAATGGCGCTGCTCGGAATCCATAGATCTGTCGGGCTCGAGCTTCCGGTATTAGAAAGCAAATGAATGTATTGCATCGTACGGTTATAGGAAAGTTTCATCGAGCTCTTTTCATTGAGAAGATAGCTAATTGCCAGACGAGGTTCGAGGCCCCCATAGGTCTTGAAAATATTTCCTGCTTTGTAGGTGTTGGTATCTGTTACATTTTCTCTTTCCTCGTCTAGTGTATAATCATCCACGGGCCCCATCAGGTTGAACATGGAGTATCTCAACCCGTAATGAGCGCTTAATTTATCTGAGATGATGTGCTCATTTAATAGATAGATACCGCTTTCCAGTGCATATCTCTTTTGAATGGTTATTTCCTCATATCCAGGTATGTTAGATGTAAAGGAGGGAGGGGAGAAGCGGTGAAAGGTTGTGCTAATCCCGAACTTAAGGTTGTTGAGCACATTGGGGAACAGCTGCATGTCTGCTTTTAATATATAATCCTGGATACCGGAATTGAGGGATATCTCATCTTCATCGAACTTGACGCTGAATTTGTAGCTGTAATCGCTGAAAACAAACATGGTATTCATAAATAGCTTGTCGCTGAACAAGTGATTCCAGCGCAGCGTACCTGTTGCATTGCCCCAATCAAAGCTAAATTGGTCTCCGAAGCCAAATACATCCCTGCCAAAATAACCTGATAAGTACAGCCTGTCTTTATCAGAAAATCGATAATTGGCCTTCAAGTTCAGGTCGTAGAAGTACAATTTAGAACTTCTCTGTTCTTCATCGTCTGATAAGAGCAGGAAAAGGTCAGCATAGGTTCTTCGTCCGGAAATAATAAAGGAGCTCTTATTCTTAATAATTGGACCTTCAATTGTCAATCTGGAAGCAATAAGCCCTATGCCACCTGTTGTACTTAACTTTTTAGAGTTTCCCTCATTCATTTTGATATCGAGAACAGAGGATATCCTTCCACCGTAGTTGGCTGGAATTCCGCCTTTAATGAGCTTCACGTCCTTTATTGCATCTGAATTAAATACAGAGAAGAACCCCAATAGATGGGAAGCATTGTAAACGGGAGCCTCGTCCAGGAGAATTAAATTTTGATCAGGGCTTCCTCCCCTCACGTGTAGACCCGTACTTCCCTCTCCGTTTGTAGATACGCCTGGCATAAGGCTAAGTGTCTTCATTACATCCACTTCTCCAAACAACACTGGTAAACTCTTAATCTCCTGAATATCCATTTTAATGGAACTCATCTGTGTGGAACGCACATTTTCGTCCATTCGATCTGCAGTAATATCAATTATGTTAAGCTCTTCTGATGCCGGTTCTAACTCAATGGGAAGCTTTGTGTTCTTGTTGAGCTCAATTGTCATTGGCTGGCTGGTGTAACCCAGATAGCTTATATGGATATTGTAGATGCCGCTATCCAGGGTAATTGAGTAAAATCCGTAGATATTGGTAAGCACTCCATTCTTGATTTCATCTACGTAGATAGCAGCTGCAATCAAATCTTCTCCAGTCTGAGCATCTTTTACGTAGCCACTGATCGTATAATGCTTCTGAGAATAAGAAACCAAAGTGAATAAAACCAAAAGGCAGGCAAAGGCAAACCTGCGAAACATCTTCATATTCATTTCACAAATCTATCAAATGCTGTCTTATCACCGCGGATATTCATATTTATTAAAGGGCAGGAGCTGTGCTCATTGCCTGATATGCATACAGACTTGTTGAATAAAATTGAGGACAGGATTATGGAATTATTCATCAGCCTGCATCAATACTGTAAAATATAAACCGTTTGCCGTGAGGTAGGCATAAATCACATGACATGAAAAATCTAACAACTTTATCGGTTGCCTTTCTGATAGGAAGTGCAGCAATCTATTTTACAGAATCGTCAAACAACGATAACAATATAAATTACCGCGGTGAAGCATCCCTGGTCCCTGAAATCAAGGGCTGTGTATTTAACACAGTATTTGGATTGGAATCATCTAAGTTTAACTCCTCCTATAAAACTCCGGCAAAAGTGGAGACGTCCATTGGAGTGGGTTTAGTGTGGATTGCCAAAGCGCAACAAACCAATGGAGGCTGGGGTGCAGGAAGTCATTCGCGACAGGATATTCTGGATCCCCACGCTGTAAATGCTGATCCGGCGACAACTGCAATGGTTGCAATGGCTCTTATGAGAAGTGGAAGTACCGTCCTGTCTGGTCAGTACGCTAAACAACTTAATAGAGCATTAGAATATATCTTGAAGGAGGTAGAGCGAGCTTCCAAAAATAATAACAAGATAACGGACGAAACCGGTACACAAATCCAAATTAAGCTGGGAGCTAACATCGACGCGGTTTTGGCACTGCAGTTCCTCACCAATATTGTTGATGAGCTGGAGCATGATCCGGCGCTGAAGCAGAGAGTGATGAAGAGCCTAAATATTTGCGTGGATAAGGTTCAAAACCTACAGGCCTCTGATGGAAAGTTGAAAGGTGGAGGCTGGGCAGGAGTGCTACAATCGGGTCTTGCAAACAATGCTTTAGAGGCTGCTCAGACTAAAGGGGCGAACGTCGATGCCACAGTGCTGGAGAAATCCAGAGATTACCAAAACTCAAACTTCGATACTGAATCTGGTGATGTGAATACAATGGACGGAGCAGGTGTAGTTTTGTATTCCGTTTCGAGTTCGGTAAGAGCGAGCGCAAAAAATGCCAGAGAGGTTCGGGAGGATATCGCAAAAGCCAAGGCCGAAGGTATCATAGATGAAGAAGCAGAGGTGAACGAACAAACCTTGAGTAAAATAGGGTATTCCAAGGACAAAGCCATGAAAGCTAACACTGCTTACCAGGTTTATAACTCAGCAAAAACCGTGGCACAAGATGACAATGTCGTCAGGGGTTTTGGCAACAATGGCGGTGAAGAGTTCTTAAGCTTCTTGCAAACTGGAGAATCATTGATAATTAACAAAGACAATGATTGGAAAAATTGGTATGACGATGTATCAGGTAGGCTGCTGAGCATTCAAAATAACAATGGAAGCTGGAATGGGCATCACTGTATTACAAGCCCTGTATTTTGTACTGCGGTTTCCGTTCTTATTTTAACAGTTAACAATGACATCGACAAGCTAACAATGATTGGCCAGAATTAAGCCCTCACATACTATCCCCTTGCATAACCTGACCCCCACAGGAGTTGTGTATGTGAGGGGGTATTTTGCCCTCTATTACCTTTACATTTATAACTACATTAGCAATGTCAATGTAAAGGCATGTCAGGATGGGAAAAGACAAGAGTATAGAGGAATTTCAGGAGGAGAACGCCAGGCTAAAGGCAAATCTGAAGACTGCTTTTCGTGAGCTGGGCCGTAAGCTGATAGAATCTATTCAGGACTTAAGTATGGGCGTACAAAAGGAAAAATTTGAACGCGATTTCTACCGCTGGAAAGGTGATTGCGATCAGGTGGATGACGTACTCATCATTGGAGTTCGCGTTTAAATCACATTGTTGGTTAATGGAAAATTATGAATACGAAATAGGGACTTGGGAACGGGGACGAGGGATAGTAGATTCCCCTGTCCCCAGCTTCGCGTCCCTTTTACAATTAACTAATTAACCAGTCGACTATTTAACCAATCAACCAATATGGCTGAAGCACTGATATTTGATGCCGTTAGAACCCCCAGGGGAAAAGGGAAGAAAGACGGCGCTCTCTACGAAACAAAAGCAGTGGATGTACTGGCTACGGCTTTCAGGGCAGTACGTGATAGAAATGAATTGGATACCAGTTTTGTAGAAGATGCAATCATTGGTTGCGTAACCCAGAGCTGGGAACAAAGTGGAGATATCGCCAAGGCAGCAGCATTGCAAGCCGGTTACGACAATAATGTGGCAGGAGTGACCTTGAATCGATTTTGCGGATCAGGGCTAGAATCCGTAAATCAGGCCTCTGCTTATGTTATGTCCGGACAGCTGGATCTTATGATTGCGGGGGGTGTTGAATCCATGTCCAGAGTTCCTATGGGTTCTGACGGTTCCGCCCTGCTTACCGATCCTGACATGATCGCCTCTCACTATATTGTGCCGCAGGGCATATCGGCAGATCTTATAGCAACTAAGTTTGGCTATGATAGAAATGCACTGGATGAATTTGCTGTTGAATCGCACAAGAGAGCTGCAAAGGCGTGGGAGGAAAAGCGATTTGAAAAGACAATAGTACCTGTTACTGATGAAAATGGCGCTGTGATGCTTGACAGGGATGAGATGATCAGGCCAGACACAACTACGGAAGTGCTCTCAGAGCTAAAACCCGCTTTTGAACAAATGGGCTCTATGGCCGGTTTTGATTCTGTTGCTATTCAGCGTTACCCAGACATAGAGAGAATTGAACATGTGCACCACGCGGGTAATTCTTCTGGCATTGTAGATGGTGCATCCGTTGTATTGATCGGGAATAAAGAAATTGGAGCTCAGTTAAATCTTAAACCTAGAGCCAGGGTCGTGGCCTTTGCTGTGGTAGGAGCAGAGCCCACTATCATGTTGGAGGGGCCGGCTCCAGCTTCCCGCAAGGCCCTTTCAAAAGCGGGCATGGATATATCAGATATTGACTTGTTTGAAATTAATGAAGCTTTTGCAGTGGTCCCTATGCGATTTATGGAGGAGCTGGGTGTGAAGCACGATAAAGTCAATGTAAATGGAGGTGCTATTGCCATGGGGCACCCGTTAGGAGCTACCGGATCCATGTTGCTCGGAACCTTATTGGAAGAACTTGAACGATCGGACAAGAGCACAGGATTGATAAGCCTTTGTATTGGTGGCGGGATGGGAATAGCTACGATTATAGAAAGGGTTTAAGGATGATAGATTACGAAGTTTTAAACGGCATTGCATCCCTGGTCATGAACAATCCCAAAGGATCGGTGAATGTAATCAACCAACCATTTATTGAATCACTAAATGCCAACCTGGATAAGGCACTTGCTGATGATGCAGTAAAGGGAATTATCCTTACCTCATCAAAAAAGGATTTTATGGTCGGTGGCGACCTCAACCACCTGATGGCTGCGAAGAATGCACAAGAAGTTGTAGAAATTGCCAATCAACTGGACGCAGCGCTAAGGAAAATGGAAACGGGAGGAAAGCCTGTTGTAGCGGCAATCAATGGAACAGCGCTTGGAGGAGGATATGAATTATGTTTAGCCTGTCATTATCGCATTCTCGTCAATGGGAAATCTGTGAGGGTGGGGTTGCCCGAAGTAACTTTGGGCTTACTACCTGGGGGTGGTGGCACACAACGGTTGCCTAGGTTAATTGGTATTCAGCCCGCACTGCAACCACTTTTAGAAGGAAAGCGGTTAAGGCCGGAGCAGGCACATCAATTGGGAATGGTGGACGAGCTGACAGATACTGCTGAAGAACTGTTATCGCAAAGCATTAAATGGATTGAAGAGGGGGGTGAGGCAGTGCAGCCATGGGATCAGAAAAAGTTTAAAATACCAGGTGGTGGGGTAAAAACGCCCAATTCAGCAATGGTCTTTGGTGCAACGGCCGGATTGCTGCTGAAGAAAACCTATGGAAACTACCCGGCGCCTCATTGTATTATGAACTGCGTGTTTGAAGGCTTGCAGCTTCCAATAGAGCGTGGACTGGCACTGGAATCCAGGTACTTTGCTCAGTGCGTTACGTCACCGGAGGCAAAGAATATGATCAGGACGCTCTTCTTTAGCTTGAACAAAGCGAATAAAGGGGGAGCAAGGCCAAAAGATATTCCTGTCAATGATATTCAAACGGTGGGGGTACTGGGTGCTGGAATGATGGGTGCAGGTATTGCCTTTGTATCGGCTAACGCTGGAATTAATGTTATTCTAAAGGATGTAAGCGTTGAAGCAGCGGAAAAGGGAAAGGCTTATAGCGCAGATATGCTGGCCAAGTGGGTAGGACAAGGGCGCATTGCGCAAGATAAATCGGATGAAGTACTCGGAAGAATAGAGGCAACTGATAAAGCAGATCGGCTCTCGGAATGTCAGCTGGTTATTGAAGCTGTATTTGAGGATAGAACGCTAAAGGCAACAGTTACCAAAGAGAGTGAGGCCGTAATGGCCAAAGGTGCGGTATTTGCTTCTAATACATCAACGCTGCCGATTACGGGGTTGGCAGAGGCTTCCAAAGCTCCTGAGAACTTTATTGGCCTTCATTTCTTTTCACCCGTGGATAAAATGCCCCTGGTGGAAATCATACTTGGAGAGAAATCATCAGATTACGCAACCGCCATGTGTGTGGATTATATTGGTAAGATAAAGAAGACACCCATCGTGGTAAATGATGGCCGGGGCTTCTTTACATCACGGGTGTTTAAGACTTATTTACTAGAGGGCATTGAATGCCTGGCCGAAGGGGTTTCCCCAGTTTTGATAGACAATGCCGGTAAAATGGCGGGCATGCCGGTTGGCCCGCTGGCTATTGCGGATGAAGTTAGCATTGAGCTGATGTACAAGATCAACATACAAACAGAACAAGACCTCGGAGAGAAATACAAGGGCCAGGCGATGAAGGTGGTAAATAAGTTTATAACCGAATTGGACAGGCCTGGCAAGAAAGCTGGCAAGGGATTTTATGAATATCCAAAAGGGAAGAAGAAGTTTTTATGGCCTGAGCTGGCAAAGCTCTATCCCCAAGCAGAGAATCAACCTGATGTTGAGGAAGTGAAACAGCGATTATTATATATCCAGGCAATTGAATCTGCGCGAACGTTTGAGGAGAATATTGTAACCTCAGCACAAGACGCGGATATCGGCTCTATATTGGGAATTGGTTTTCCACCTTATACCGGAGGAGCCTTGTCGTTTATAGATTGGAAGGGAGTTACCAGTTTTGTAGAGACTTGTAAAGAGCTGGAAAATAAATGTGGAGAACGCTTTTCGCCGCCCAAGATTCTTTTGGATATGGCTGAAAAGGGAGAGGGGTTTTATACGGATGCATAACTCGTTCCACTCGCATAATTGGGCGCTACGCGCCGTTATTCTGTTCGGCTTCGCCTCACGTAATTCACTCACTGCCTGCCCGTTCTGGTACAGGCGGGTCGTTCGTGTAATCATGTTCACTATTACAACTGAATTACCTATTATCTTTATACAAGGCACCAGCCACTAACGTACCAACAACACACTGTAGCATCAGGGTAAGGGCACTGAAAACGGGAATCATCTTACCAATGTCATAAAAGGCGTACATAGATGCGGCTGCCGGCAAGCAGATCAACCCGATCATTATTCCAAGCCGAAATGCAGATCCAGGTCCCGGACCAACGGTTTTTCGTATCAACACATAAATGACTGCCAGAGGTATTCCCGCAAATATGACGGAGAGGTGGTGCACGATCATGCCAGGCCAATTGGGGCTGGATCTGATAATTCCGGCGTCCCGAAGCGTTGAATATTGATCTTCCAACAAGACGCCATGTACAATTATTCCGGCTACTAACATGCATAATCCAGCTACGGTTCCACCGAGCAGTATGCGATTTATGTTTATTTTTTCATTCATGATACCTACTTTTAAAATTCAATAGTATTTTGAATATTGAAAAGTATATCAGAGTATCCAACCAAAAGAGAAACGACAATAATATTTTCCAAAAGTTATAGACATCTATGAGCATCAAACCACTCGACGGAATAAGAGTATTGGATCTATCCAGGTTATTGCCCGGGCCAATGTGCACTTTACATCTGGGTGATTTGGGTGCTGATGTCATTAAAATAGAAGATCCCGTTGTTGGAGATTATGCAAGAGCTGTTCCTCCATTGAATAAGAACAACTCTACATTTTTTTTGTCTATAAACCGGAATAAGCGGTCCATGGCCCTCGATCTGAGCAATGCAGAAGGAGTGGAAACATTTATGAAGCTGGCTAAGACCGCAGATGTGATTGTGGAGAGTTACAGGCCAGGAGTTGTTAAGAAAATAGGCGTGGACTATGAGGCGGTTTGTGAGGTAAATCCTAAAATTATTTACTGTTCTATTACCGGTTATGGGCAGACTGGGCCTTATAGTGAAAAGGCAGGCCATGACCTCAATTTCATTGGATTGGCTGGAATACTTAAAGCGCATGGAGACACCCTGCAAATTCCAAATTTTCTGATTGGCGACATTGTTGGCGGAGCTATGACTGCTGCCATGGCTATTCTCGCTGCGTTGGTGCAAAAAGGGAAAACAGGGGAGGGTAGCAGCCTCCGTAGCTCTGCGAAGGAGGGGCAATTTATCGATGTGGCCTTGTTCGATGGAGTGATGGCACATACTCCCACGTCTTTGGCGCACCTGGGAAGTTTGGAGAAATTAGGTATCGACACATCTGATATGTTGTGTGGTGCCCTGCACTGTTACAATATATATAAGTGCAAGGATGGAAAGTATATGGCCCTCGGAGCACTTGAGTTCAAATTCTGGAAGGTCTTTTGTGAAGCAATAGGCCGCAGTGATTTGTCATCCAATCATATTACAACTGAGGAGAAGTCGATCGCGATTAAGAATGAATTGGACGTCCTCTTTCTGGAAAAAGCCCGTGATGAGTGGGTCACTTATTTCGAGAATGTTGATTGCTGTATTAGTCCGGTATTGGATTTAAGCGAATCCATTGAGAATAAACAGGTAAAAGCTCGAAAAATGATTCTTACTACAAATCATCCACTGGAAGGAGACTTAAAGCAATTCTCTCTTCCGTATCAATCTTCTGGATTTGAGTTTGAGTTAGAAAGACATGCGCCACAATTGGGGCAGCATACAGAGGAGATATTGAAGGAGCTGAAAAGAATAGGTTAGATCAGATTAGTTTTACCCACTTCTTACTTCGTGCGTGGTCCCCGGGCCTTAGGTGGATAATTTTTTGTGAAGAAAAGAAACAGGACATACATGTGAGCTTTCGTTCTTCAGCTATTTAATTCGTAACTTGCAGTTTGGCACTGCTCAGTGCGAGTTGCCACTAAACCCTGCCTACCGGTTTATATGCCGTAGACATGCAGGTAAGCAGAATACCTATGAAGAAATTATTTACTTCTCTACTTGTAGCCATTTTATATTTAGGCTCTACGCAGGCTCAGCTGAACATGACACAGCTAGGCAATCTCACCTACACTCCGGAGCTCAGCGATATATGGGGCTATGTAGATTCATTGGGTAATGAATATGCATTGGTAGGTGTGGGCAACGGTGTTTCTGTGGTAGATGTTACTACTCCTACTGCGCCTACCGAAGTATATTTTATATCTGGTCCTAGTTCAGTCTGGAGAGACTTGAAAGTCTGGAACAAGCACCTTTATGTTACCAATGAAAGCTCCGGTGGACTCATGATAATAGATCTGAGTAATCTGCCCAATCCTGCATTTCCAACGGTAGTCTCCTATAGTGGTTCAACTTATCCTTTCACTTCAGCTCATGACATTTTTATTGATGAAAATGGCGTTGCCTATGTTATGGGTGCGGATAATGGCAATGGCGGGGCCATTATGCTGGATCTCACCATAGACCCTCAGGCACCTGTAGAGCTGGGACGTTTCAATACCAACTACTTACACGACGGAATGGTACGTGGAGATACCCTATGGGGTGCTGCCATCAATGACGGTATATTTGTGGTAGTGAATGTCTCCAACAAATCTGCACCTATTGTGATGGCAACACAGAATACTCCAGGCAATCTTACACACAACTGCTGGATATCCGATGATGGAAATAACTTGTTTACTACGGATGAGATAAGCAATGCCTTTATAGGTTCATACGACGTTTCCAACTTGAGCAATATCACACTTGAGGATCAAGTGCAGTCCAATCCGGGTACCAATACCATTGTTCACAACACCTACGTGATTGGCAATTTCATTGTAACTTCTTACTACAGAGATGGCGTTACGATTCATGATGTTACAAGGCCGCACAACCTTATTGAAACCGGAAACTTTGACTCAAGTCCTGGTTTCGCAGGTTCCGGCTTCAATGGAGCGTGGGGCGTGTATCCATGGCTGCCTTCCGGAAATGTAATTGTATCGGATATTGAGAATGGGTTGTTTGTACTTGGCGCTACCTACGTTCAAGGTTGCTATCTGGAGGGAACAGTGACAGACTCTATATCTGGCCTGCCCATCAACAATGCTACCATTCAAATACTGGCAACCTCATTAACCACCACAAGCAATATTAGCGGAGACTATGCTACCGCAACCCTCACGCCGGGTACTTTCAATGTGTTGTTCTCAGCGCCTGGCTATACGTCGGATACGTTGGTTGCCATCCTGAGCAATGGTGTGCTTACCATTTTGGATGCGGTTTTATTGGCCCCGACACCCTTTACGGTAACCGGACAGGTTATTGAAGCCACTATGGGAGCGCCAGTGCCAGGAGCGAGTGTGACGGTTACGAACAACGACGTTACCTATAATGTTACCGCTGATGGATCGGGAAATTTCACCATTACCCCGTTTTACGCCGGGACTTATGATATCATCGGCGGCAAGTGGTTATTCAAAAGTACCTGCTTCAGCATGTATATCGATTCTGCTAATGCTAATGGCGTTATTGAGCTGGACTCAGGTATTTATGACGATTTTAGCTTTGACTATGGCTGGACAGTTACAGGTTCGGCAGTATCTGGTGTTTGGGAGAAAGGAGAGCCGATTGGAACGACCTTTGGCGGTGGAGATGCTAATCCAGAGCTGGATGTCACTACAGACTGCTATGAAGAGGCGTACATTACCGGAAATGCTGGCGGTGGCGCTGGAAATGATGACGTCGATAATGGCAATACAATACTGACCTCACCTGTATTTGATTTGAGTCCGTTTACCGAACCCTATGTGAATTACTACAGATGGTTTTTCAATGATGGTGGAAGCGGTACACCCAACGATGAATTGGAAATAAGGCTATACAATGGAACGTCATCGGCCATTATAGAAACAGTGACTGAATCCTCAGCTGGAAATGGCACCTGGGTGCAGAGCTCAATTAAAGTTTCGGACTTTATTACGGCCAGCAGTACCATGCAGCTCATTTTTGAGACATCTGATTTGAATGGGTCGGGGCATTTGGTGGAAGCAGGGGTAGATCAATTTGAGGTTGGCGATTATGGATTGAACACTACTTTGACCAATGCATCCTGTTTTGGAGTCTGTGATGGTGAGGGCACCGCAACGGTAGAAGGGGGGCAATCACCCTTTACCTACTTCTGGGATGATCCTGGAACGCAAACCAATGCCGCGGCTACCGGGCTTTGTGCGGGACTGTACAACATTGTGGTTATCGATGCAGCTGGAGATTCGGCTGTGGGTTCTGTGAGCATCAATCAACCGAACCAGATTACCTTGTGGACGTCGACGTATCCTACCTGCACGGAAAATGTAAGTGATGCAATAGTAACAGCCCTGGCGGGAGCATCTCCCTACACTTATTTATGGAGCGATTCTGGGGCGCAGACAACCCAAACAGCTACGGGATTGAATATGGCAACGTATGGCGTTACGGTAACGGACAACAACGGATGTTCAAATTCTACTACTGTTAGTATTGGAGCTAACAGTGTTATTTCAGTTATGGCAAGTGGCACCAATCCAACAACTTGTGGCGGTAGTGATGGAAGTGCCGCTGCTGTGGCCACCAATGGAAGCGCTCCTTATACTTATCTTTGGGATGACCTGGGGATGCAGACTACGGCGATTGCCCTGGGTTTGACCGCTGGAATCTATAAGGTTATTGCCACAGATGATGATGGCTGTTCGGATTCTTCAACTGTTTCTCTGACGGATGCAGGTGCAGCCACGCTATCTATCAGCGATTCCGCCATGGTTTCTTGTTTGGGCCCTGGCTCCGGGTCAGTTACTGTAATGATGAACGGAGGCGTAGCACCATATACCTATATATGGAATACATCACCCATCCAAACGAACTCAATAGCTACAGGATTGTCAGTTGGTACCTACGCGGTTACAGTTACTGACTCAACAGGCTGTTCGAACTCTATGAGTGTCAATATCACTGCACTCGTAGATATTTCTGCTACGGCCACATTCACCAACCCTTCTGCCTGTGGAGCAGCAGATGGTGCTGCCACGGCAGCTGCAATCGATGGATTGCCGCCATATACCTATTTGTGGAGCGATGCTGGTGCACAGACCAGCGCGGTGGCAGCTGGATTGCTATCTGGAAATTATACGGTAACTGTATCTGATAACAATGGCTGCACGGATGTTGTAAACATTACGCTAAATGATCCTGGTGCACCAACTTTGACCTCGATGGGCACGACCATGCCTTCTTGCTTTGGAGGAAGCGATGGCACTGCCACAGTAGCAGCATCCGGAGGCACAACTCCGTACACTTATGCCTGGGGTACTACGCCCGCTCAAAGTAACGCCATAGCAACGGGTTTATCTGCGAATACATACAATGTGAGCGTTACGGATGCTGGCTTTTGTGTATCGAGTACAATGGTATTAGTCTCTGAACCAACTGCCCTGGATGTAGTCATTAGCAAATCCGACATAAGCTGTTTTGGTGCGAATAATGGTGCCGCATCGGTTTCTGTGAATGGCGGAACAGCTCCCTATGGATATAGCTGGGATACAGGAGATTCTACGGTACCATTGATCAATTTGAGTGCAGGGACTTATACACTTACCGTTACGGATGACAATGGCTGCACATCCACGGAATCAGTCACCTTTACAGAGCCAGCGCAAATGACATTATCAACATCAATTACAAACGCCACCTTCGGTAGTTGTAATGGAGTCATTGCCGTGGGCGTAACAGGTGGAATACCTCCCTTTATCTATTCGTGGAATGATCCGGGAACGCAAACAACTGCTATAGCCGCCGGGCTCTGTGCGGGTTCATATACTGTGGTGGTCACGGATTCTTCAGGCTGCACCCAAACTGCAGCTGGAGTGGTGCAGCTTCTGGATGCAATTGCTGCCAATGCTTCAAATGATTACAGGCTGCTGTTATATCCAAATCCCAATACAGGCTCATTTATATTAGACCTGATATTAAAGCATCCGGGTGAAGTAAGGCTAGAGCTTTTAAATAGCATCGGCCAGGTCATTTATGAAGAGAAATTACGCGATACACGATCACATGCGCTAAATATTCCTGATGTAAGTTCAGGGGTTTACCAGCTAAGAATAATTACTTCTACAGAGGTCTTCCAGAAAAAGGTGGTTGTCAACAGGTAGGCGGTAATACTGAATGAGACGTTTTAAGGGACTGATTTTGAAAGGAACAGTTGGATGTTGATGCTTTCCACAACAGAATTAGCTTTTCTTATTATTCATATTAAATTTGTAGAAGTCAACGCCTATCAACTAATTGATTGTTAAATTCTAATTCACACAGTATGAAAAAAATATTACTCTCTATAATCGCATTAGCATTTGTTATTAATCTTGGTTTTTCTCAAGGTATAGACGTAGGCGTTACAGCAATGATAAGTCCGACACCTGGCTCAGATATGGCAATGGACTTCAATGGTACCATGAGTTTTAATCTCGAAAATTTTGGCCCAAATATTCCCAATGGCGACACACTGTATCTAGGTATGTACTTCGATGGTGTTATAGCTCCTGTTGGTTACACGCTTGAATTGACGTCAGCATTTAATACAAATGATGTCATTCTTACTTCGGGCCCTGTTGATTTCTCATTATTGAGTAATGTGACTGCTGGCTTGAAGTCTATTTGTTTCAGAACTGCTATGATAACCGATACTGATCTTACAAATGATTCGGCGTGCGCATTTTATAATATACTGTCTGGAAATGGAATTGCATCTGTCCTTGGTGAGCAGAGTACCATCTTTCTTGCAAATGGTCGTCTAAAAATAGACGTAACCAATGCAGATATCGTAGGCTCATCAATGCTCTCTGTCTATAACATGGCTGGTACACTAATCCACTCTGAAGAGATTAATGGAGATGGCCATATCCAATCAACCATTGACCTTACTAATGAGTCCCATGGAGTGTACATCTTTCGGTTGCTCTCTGATGGCAAGTTGATCGAGTCCAGGAAGGTGATGAAGTAGGGGCTGCCCTTTAGCTGCAATGCTGAGCGGTGCGAAGAATCATGAACTCTACAAAGAGACGATCTTTCGCACCGCTCAAGATTACAGATTAGAATATTTCTCCTTACAGCCTAACCTGGCTGGAGCCTCCGGAAATCACAGTGAATACTTTCTCTTTTGTATAGATCGATCGTCTAGATTGCTTGGGCCGGTAGATCAACCTGTATTTGCCCGGTTGCAGAATGAGTGTTTCCCTGGTAATCGTCTCACTCATAGTGTAGATGAGCTCCAGCCTATTGTCCTTTTCAAGAAAGATGCTCGCAAATCCCCTGGCGGTGAGCAAGATGGAGGCAATACCTGGTTGTGGAATTTCCACCGTATTGATATGGCTTTGTTTTACTTCAACCGAAAACTTCAGGCGGGGAAGTGACAGAACCTCCAGATCATAATCGCCGACTATATATTTTATGGTTGTGTTGAAATCCTGAACATTGAGGGTTTCCATCTTTCCCTTTTGCCGGATAATGCAATGGAGGGATTTATAATCACTCCTTCCTCTTACTTTGAGATTGAGCGATCCCTGCGGTGTATCTGCGGCGATGATGTTGTGCTTACCCGCAGTTAATTGAATACTGTCGACGGTTACCGGCGGAATGGTGTGAACTATCATCTTATAAGCTCCCAGCGGATCTATCAGCAGCGTATCTGGGTTTCCTCTGTGGTTGATGGTGTGTATGTAATTGTACCTGACATGCCCGGTTTGCTGATCATAAAAGGTCATATTCACATCGCTTTCTGTAGGCTTGCCGTTCTCATCCAACAGATTAACCTGCACCGTGGTGGAATTGAGCGCTTGTGAGATGACAATACTGAGCACATTTTTAAAAACTTCCTCATTGGTAACATCGAAGTAATTACCAACGCACTCAAATTGCTTCATGATTTCAGTACTCAGCCCCATGCCAATCACAAATGGCTTTAAAATCACGCCTTTTCGCTGTAGCGCCCAGGAAACAGCACATGGGTCTCCATCACACTCTTCAATTCCATCTGTTATTAGAATGATGATGTTTCTACACTCCTTGCACATTGGAAAATCATTAGCCGCTTTTTCCAGGGAGTAGGCAATCAATGTAGTTCCTTTTGGAACAACTTCTTTTAGCTTTTTCTTGATTCTCTCCGAGTTTGCCTTGCTAAAAGGAACCTCTAGCTTAGTGTCCTTACAGTTTCTTTCTTCTTTTGATATTACCGGATATTGATGTCCATATACCCTTAAAGCCATCTCAATGTCAGGTCGAAAAGCGATGCTGTCCACCAGCTCTGACAAGAGCCGTTGTGCAATGACAATTTTTGGTCCGGTTTTCCAGTGGCCATACATGCTCTGAGAGCCGTCAAAAACAAAGAGTATCCGCGTTAAAGGAGCCTTGCCACTCACTCCGTTTTGGGAATAGCTCCAATTTGGAATTAATGTCATAATGCAAAAAATCCCGATAACTCGGGAAATGCAATGGCCTCTAATGTTCTGTATTTTTCGTTTCATGTCTCTACTATCAACGAAAATGTGTTTGCCTTAAGTGCATTTCTGTTTGTTCATGCTTTTCAGTGCGTGCTAACCGTACCCAATACCCAGTACCCAATACCCAATACCCAATACTCTCTACGATTCTCAATAGTCACCCAGTGTTTCCTGCAGCTGTCCAAGTGCATTTTGAAGCTGTTCGTCACTTGGCGGAATACCGTGCCATGCATTGGAACCCATCATAAAGTCCACGCCCGCGCCCATTTCCGTTTTCATGAGAATCATTACTGGTTTGCCTTTCCCCGTGTGCTCCTTTGCCATTTTCAGCGTTCTGATGACAGATTCCAAATCATTGCCATCCTCTAAGTCAATTACATCCCAACCAAAAGCGTGCCATTTGGCACCGAGGTCACCCAGGGAAATAATATCATTTACATCGCCGTCTATCTGGCGATTGTTGTAATCAATGGTAGAAATAAGATTATCTACACCTTTTGCCGCCGCAAACATGGAGGCTTCCCATATTTGTCCTTCCTGTAGCTCACCATCTCCATGTAAGCTATAAACCATCGTGTCTTCTCCATTCTGTTTTTTTGTGAGCGCGGCACCGATGGCAACGGATAATCCTTGTCCCAATGAGCCGGACGCAACCCGAACCCCCGGCAACTCCTCTTCGGTAGCTGGATGGCCCTGTAAGCGTGAATCTATTTTTCTAAAAGTTGCCAGCTCAGATAATTCAAAGTAGCCACAACGCGCCAATGTACTGTACCAAACAGGTGAAATGTGTCCATTAGACAAGAAGAACAAGTCTTGCCCCAGGCCGTCCATTGTAAAGTTTTGTGGGTCATGTTGCAAAATTTGCTTATAAAGCGCAACAAAATACTCGGTACAACCCAATGATCCTCCCGGATGTCCTGATTGTACTGCATGAACCATTCTAACAATGTCACGTCGAATCTGTGAACACGTTTTTTTAAGTTCTGAAATATCCGCCATTTTTGTGGAAGGTGTTATAGCTGTCAAGGGCATAATTAGTCATTTTTTAAGTTCGCCAAATGTACTTTTTAATTAATGGACTAACTGTGCAATGTTGATAATTGGGATGCTTATGTTGAAAACTTTCATGGTGCAAAACACATTCACAATAATGATAACTTTGTCGCCTCATAATAAAAAAGGCTATGGCATTGAAATGTGGAATTGTAGGATTACCGAATGTGGGCAAATCAACTTTGTTCAATTGTTTATCCAATGCAAAGGCGCAGGCGGCTAATTTCCCCTTTTGCACGGTTGAGCCAAACGTAGGTGTGATAACCGTTCCGGATGAACGATTAAGACAGTTAAGTGATCTGGTTCGTCCGGAAAAGTTGGTGCCAACAACAGTTGAAATCGTAGACATCGCTGGCCTTGTAAAGGGTGCAAGTAAGGGAGAAGGATTGGGAAATCAATTTTTGGGAAACATCAGAGAAACAGACGCCATTATTCATGTGGTTCGTTGCTTTACCGATGATAATGTGGTGCATGTGGATGGTTCAGTTGATCCAGTTCGAGATAAGGAAGTCATTGACGCCGAGCTCATGCTCAAGGATTTAGAGACTGTTGAGAAACGTTTATCGCAAGAAGAAAAAATAGCCAAATCAGGGGATAAGGACGCCATAAAGGTTGTGGATGTGGTTGGTAAGGTTAAAGCCAGTCTGGAGTCAGGAAAGCCTGCACGCTCTGTAGAACTTGATAAGAAGGAGAAATTAATTCTGGATTCCATGTTTCTACTAACCGCTAAACCTATATTATATGTCTGTAATGTGGATGAAGCCTCTGCGGTTTCAGGAAATGATTACGTAGAGCAGCTTGTGGAAGCCACCAAAGATGAGAACGCCGAACTTTTGGTTATTGCAGCTGCTATAGAGGCGGAAATTGTTCAATTAGATACTGCAGAAGATAGACAGGAATTCCTGGAGGAAATGGGCTTGAAAGAGCCGGGCGTGAACAAATTGATTCAATCAGCTTATACATTATTGAAGCTTGACACCTACTTTACTGCTGGTGTAAAGGAGGTAAGGGCGTGGACGGTTAGAAAGGGATCAACTGCGCCACAGGCAGCGGGAGCCATTCACAGCGATTTTGAAAAGGGCTTCATTCGCGTGGAGTTGATGAAGTTTAAAGACTTCATTTCATACGGTTCAGAGAGTGCATGTCGCGATGCAGGAAAACTTGCTATTGAAGGAAAGGAGTACATCGT
>DTRI01000333.1:22694-23635 GCA_012966015.1 Flavobacteriales bacterium
CATGCATTTTCGCTTCAATGTGTAGTTTATAGTTAATAACTATGTGGAAAAATCTCCTGATAGCCACCTCAGAGGATTTACTAAATATATATTTTTGTACCCTGTAAGAGCTAAGTTTTGTTTATAAACAGATAGTATTGAATGGCTGAGAGTAATTACACAGAAGAGGACATAAAGTCCCTGGATTGGAAAGAGCACATTCGCTTTCGACCTGGGATGTATATCGGTAAGAGTGGAGATGGCTCTGCTCCTGATGATGGAATATATATTCTCCTGAAAGAAGTTATCGACAATAGCATTGATGAGCACGTGATGGGCCATGGCAAAATGATAGATGTTTCTATTCATGACAATATTGTTACTGTGCGGGATTATGGAAGGGGCATTCCATTGGGTAAGGTTAATGATTGCGTTTCTATAATCAACACCGGGGCGAAGTATGACACGCAGGCATTTAAAAAATCCGTTGGGCTAAATGGGGTAGGAACAAAAGCAGTGAATGCATTATCCGTGGATTTCAAGATTCAATCCGTGCGGGAGGAAAAGATGAAAATATCCGTTTTTGGAAGAGGAGAGTTAATGAGTGATGACAGGATTATTAAGTCCACCAAGAGGAAAGGCACCAGGGTTGAATTTATGCCGGATGAGAAGATATTCGGTAAATACCATTTTATCAATGATTATGTTGAGAAAATGCTATGGAAATACGCCTACCTAAACCCTGGCTTAACACTAAACTTTAATGATAAAAAGTTCTTTTCTGAAAATGGACTCAAAGATCTGTTGCTGGAAGGATTAAGTGGCGAAATATTGTATCCAATTATTCACCTCAAAGGTGATGACATTGAAGTCGCCATGACGCATGGCTCTTCTTATGGAGAGGAGTATTCATCATTTGTGAATGGGCAGCATACCACACAGGGCGGCACGCATCAGGGTGC
>DTRI01000334.1 GCA_012966015.1 Flavobacteriales bacterium
AAGTGTTTAGATCAATCTTTGCATTCACGTCGGGAAAACCGGTATGCCAGCCCGTTATCTTTGATTTGTCATAAAGTTCGTCGGCCATGTCCCAACCAAATACCACGTCGCAAAACCCAAAACCATTCTCCAGGATCCCCAGGAATTTGTCCACAGACATTACCTTACCCCTCAGAACTCCATCTATGTCTGTTATGGCAACTTTTACTTTTTTGCCGGGATAATTGTTTACGTATTTAATGATTTGTTCCTTCTTCATCCTCGTCTCCTTAGGTCATTAAGTGAATCATGTTTTGCAAGATAGGGTTATATCTTATTTCATAAGATGCCAAATAAGTAAGATAGATGATAAATTGTCCTTATTAAAGTTAATAATTTGCCCCGCTAGTCTGGTGCTGCCTATTGGTTCCTTCACAATTCCATGATATTCATTGTAGAAAGAGTATTTCCAATCTTCAATTTTATTCACTAAATCCAAATTTTGTAGGGTTCCGATGAAAATATTGAAAAGCAAGTAAATGCATATTCCTATGATATTGTTATAAATGAGAAGGACTATTTTTTCGCAATAAATTGAAACCAAACATAGCTCAATCCGATAATCCCAAAATAGATGATGGCCAGCTTGATGTTATATATACTGATAGCAACCAGGCAGATGCTTGAGATTACAAGGGCCACAGCCGGAAATATAGGATACATAGGCACCTTGAATGGCCTTTCCATAGCTGGTTCCTTCTTCCGTAGGGCAAAAAGCGAGATCATGGCTATGATATACAATGTGAGTGCACCAAAGCAGGCAATTGTTATTATTTCACCGGTTTTTCCTGTTAATAAGGCAACAATGCCGATTCCCATATTGACCAATAAGGCTTTTGAGGGAGTCTTGAATTTTGGGTGCACATCACCCAATTGCTTGGGTGCATATCCTGTTCTACCAAATTGAAAAGTGACCCTTCCCGCTGCCAGGATTATTCCGTGAAAGGAGGCGATTAATCCAAAGAGTGCGATAACTGAGATGACCTGGTAGAGGATATGGCTGCTGCCCACCGTTCTGGCAATGGCCATGGGCAGGGGAGAATCAGATGGGGTAGTGCTGCCCTCCGGGAACACTATTCCCTCCCAGCCCGCCACACCAATAGAGCTGGAGAATGTAAATATGCAAAGAACAACCAATGTTACTATGGCTGAACCAAAGCCAATCAACACGTTTCGTTGCGGATTCACAGTTTCCTCCGCCACATTGGCGACGCCTTCAATTGCCAGGAAAAACCAGATGGCAAAAGGAATCGCAGCAAAGATTCCTGCGTAACCATTGGGAAATGAATTGATCTTGAGATTTTCCATTTCAAAGTGTGGAAGCGTGACTCCCGCAAAGAGCAGCAATCCTGCAACCGCAACTACCGTAACAAACAACTCAAAGTAAGCAGCCATCTCTACCCCGAATATATTGAGGCCCGTGAAAATGAAATACGCGATGATAGCTATGGCCAGTACGGGAACACTTGGCATAAATATGTTCAGATAGGCCCCAATGGCAAAGGCAATGGCAGGAGGCGCAAAAGTGAACTCAATGATCTGCGCCATGCCTCCTATAAACCCCCACTTTTTGCCCAGGGCACGGGTGGCGTAATCAAAGAGCCCTCCCGCCTTGGGAATGGCGCAGGCAAGCTCCGTGTACCCAAATGTGAAGGTCACGTACATGATAATTACGAAGAATGTGGCAATCGCCAGACCCAGTGTGCCTCCCTCGGCAAGACCCAGGTTCCAGCCGAAATAATTTCCAGATATTACATATCCCACGCCCAGGCCCCACAGCATGATGGGTCCCAGCGTTCTTTTTAGTTCTCCGGATTCAGTTGTTGGGTTTTCCATTTGGGATTATAAATGAATTAATTACTTAATGAACAAATAAATAAACGCTCTCGTATCTTATCTTAAACTTTAAATTTAGATAATTTCGGGATATGGCGAAATACAACGTAAATAATGTTCCAATCTGGATCTGGCCCTTTTATATGCTCTGCTCAATGGCGCTCGCCATAGTTGCCTACTCGCTTTTTGTGATTTGGTATCTACTCTGCAGGATAGAATATAAAGGGATGGAGCATCTCAGTCCGTCTAAAAATTATATTTATTGCATGTGGCATGACAATTTGCTCCCCTATTTTGTAGTCAACGTCCGCTATTCAAAAAGATATATTTGGTTAAATCATCCAGCCTGGTACATGAAGCCTGTGCATCTGATTCTGTTCTTTACTGGCACCAAAAAGCTGGCATTAGGATCCTCGGGCAATGCGGGAAAGGAAGCGCTGCAGGAAGTTATTGAACATTTGAAGCTGGGGTATAATACCCTTATCACCCCTGACGGACCTTCGGGCCCTTTGAAAGCGTTAAAACAGGGAGTGCTGGATATGAGTGCTGCATCGGAAGTGGAGGTGGTTCCCTTCAAGATTATAACTCCCAGAGCATGGACCGTCGGGTTTACCTGGGACGGAAAGAGAATTCCCATGCCGCTATCAACAATTATTGTGCAGTACGGGAAACCGGTGAAAGTTTTACCCGGTAATTATGACGAGGCCCAGGAGCAGATAATCTCCCAAATGTGACTATTCCACGGCGCTTTTTCTATCCTGAATAATTGCCGCAATGGCAACCGCCAGGACGACTGCAGAAAATGCCCAAAAGGCCATGGTAATTTCACCCATAAACACGGCGTAATAGAATACACCTCCATAGATACCACCAATGATTGGCCCAATAACTGGAATCCATGAATACTTCCAGTTAGAATCCCGTTTGCCGGGAATGGGAAGTAGGAAATGCGCAATCCTCGGTGCCAGGTCACGTGCCGGGTTGATGGCATAGCCTGTTGTACCACCCAATGAAAGGCCAATGCTCACGATTAAGGCCCCTACAATTAATGGGTTAAGTCCTTCGGTAAACTCATTCGCTCCAATAGCGAGTATGCCCAATACAAGGATAAAAGTTCCGGTGATCTCACTGAATAGGTTGGCACTTGTCTTTGAAATCGCCGGGTCTGTACAGAATACGGCCAGCTTTTTGTCAGCATCCTCTGTTACACTCCAATGGGGGAGGTAGTGTAAATAAACCACAACGGCACCAATAAAGGCACCCAGCATTTGCGCAGTAATGTACATGGGAACATCGGCCCAGGGGAAATCTCCACTCATGGCCAATCCCAATGTAACAGCGGGGTTTATATGGGCGCCGCTAAAACTTCCCACGGCATAAACAGCCATGGCCACAGCCAGGCCCCAGGCTACTGTAATGACAATCCAACCCTGATCTTCTGATTTAGATTGCTTGAGAAGTACTCCGGCAACTACACCGTCTCCAAGAATAATCAGGATCATGGTGCCTACCAATTCAGCTAAAAATGTAGTCATGGTTTATGAGATTAATGCTGTTGCAAAGTAACAAATTACGGTTGTATTTATTGAAAATTAACAACTGATTTCAAGGCCTGATGAACGGATTGCTGTTCTTCAGTCAGTTGAACCTGTTCCCAACCTAGCAGCTCCTGCATCCTGCTTCCAACGGGTTCTATCAGATTTGGAATCGTGTTTTTATTAAACCACAAGCGGGCTGTTTTCTGAGTAAAGAAATCCAGTAAATGGTAAAGGGATTCATTGTTAATAATAAAATCCAGTTCTGCCAGGGCCAGCTCGGTTTGTGGATTGCTAATATGCCTTTCTATAAGCTTGTTCACAATTTCCTGACTCTGATCACCATAAGTTCTCACCAGTCTTTCTGCATCGTATATTTCAAATCCATGTGGTTGAATCCTCTTAAAAATATCATGGGTATAAGATTCCAAATTGCCTATACCTCCTCCTGAGATTTGGATTTCTGAAGTAATACAGGATTTAAGCGGTAATCCGATTTCATTATGGAGCTCTTTTATTACCAAGTCCACTACACGCTGAGCCATCTTCCTAAAACCAGTTAGCTTGCCTCCTGCAATAGAAATGAGCCCTGAATCTGAGTAAAAAATTTCATCCTTTCGAGAAATCTCCGAAGCCGATTTGCCCTCTTGATGAATCAGGGGCCTGATCCCAGCCCAGCTGGAGATTATATCTGATTGAGAAAGCTCGACGGTTGGGAACATGGTGTTGGCGGCTTTCAATAGATACGCTACATCCTTTTTTGTGACTTCCGGACTAACAAGGTCTTTGTCAAAGTCAGTGTCTGTTGTTCCAATATAGGTTGTCTTTCCCCTGGGAATAACAAACACCATTCTCTTGTCAAACACATCGAAATAAGCTGATTGATTGACGGGAAACCTCTCGTGAGAAACAACAATATGAACGCCTTTCGTGTGGTGCAGCCTCTGATTGGTTAAGGAATTGTCCTTCCTTCTCAGATCGTCTACCCATGGTCCGGACGCATTCACAATTTTTGTTGCCTTTATGTTGATCAGTGTGTCCGTCAGCAAATCACGACAGCTAACACCAATTACCTTTTCTTCAACGTAGGATAGCGATTCAACTTTCAAATAGTTGGCGGCACGAGCTCCATTATCACTTGCGGTTTTAATTACCTCCAGGGTGAGTCTGGCATCATTGGTTCTGTACTCTGAATAAATGCACCCGCCATTCAGCAAGTCTTTGTTGAGCAATGGTTCACATTCAATGGTCTGCTGACGATTCAGCATTCTCCTCTTCTCACCGGGTTTTACCGATGCCAGCCTGTCGTAAAGCGCCAACCCTGCCCAAGTACCGTATTTTCCGAAGCTTCCACCTTTTACCAGTGGTAGCAGCATGCTCTCCGGAATAACCATGTGAGGTGCATTCCTGTATAGAATCGCTCTTTCTTTACCTACTTCTCTTACCAATCTTACCTCTCCCTGCTTCAAGTATCTAAGCCCTCCATGAATGAGCTTGGTTGATTTACTACTTGTCCCTGCCGCAAAATCCTGCATTTCAACCAGTGCGGTTTTTATTCCACGCAGTGTCGCATCCAGCGCAATTCCCGCACCCGTTATGCCCCCTCCTATAATGAGCAGGTCAAATTCCTGAGAAGAAAGATCTTGAATTAATGCGGGCCTGTTTAAAGAAGATAGAGGATTCATCACGCATCCAGCCAGTTCATGCTCCTCTTGACTGCTTTTTGCCAATTCGCATATAACCGATCTCTTTTCTCAGTTTCCATATTCGGTTCGAAGGTCCTGTCTATACTCCGCTTTTCTGCGATCTGCTCAAGTGTCCACAATCCGGCAGCCAAACCAGCGAGGTAAGCGGCACCCACCGCTGTTGACTCAATCACCTCAGGACGATCCACTATCTTTCCAAGGATATTGGCCTGAAACTGCATCAAATAGTTGTTGGCACAAGCACCACCATCTACCTGTAAGGTTGTGAGTTCTATATCGGCATCATCCTGCATGGCATCCAACACATCCTTGGTTTGGTACGCCAATGACTGTAGTGTTGCCTTGGTAATCTGTTCCTTACCAGAATCTCTGGATAAACCGAAGATTGCACCTCGGGCATACATATCCCAATAGGGTGCTCCCAAACCGGTAAAAGCTGGCACAACGTATACATCATCTGTATCGCCCGCGTTATTGGCCAGCGCTTCTGATTCTGCAGCATCAGTAAACAATTGAAGTGCATCTCTCAGCCACTGAATGGCAGCACCGGCAATAAATATGCTTCCTTCCAGTGCGTACGTAACTCTTCCGTCAATACCCCAGGCGATTGTGGTGAGCAGGCCGTTTTTGCTGTTGAAGAGTTTATCGCCTGTATTCATGAGCATGAAACATCCTGTTCCATAGGTGTTCTTGGCCATTCCCTCTTGAAAACATGCCTGTCCGAAGAGTGCCGCCTGCTGATCGCCTGCAACACCCATGATAGGTATGCTCGTTCCATTGTAATCTGCAGATCCGAAGTCACCTGATGAATTCCTCACCTCAGGCAACATACTTTCAGGTATGTTCAACGCCTCCAGAAGTTTTGTATCCCATTGAAGCTCTTTAATATTGTAAATCAAGGTTCTCGAAGCATTTGAATAATCTGTAGCATGAACTGCACCTTTGCTTAGTTTCCATACAAGCCAGGTATCTATAGTTCCGAAGAGCAAGTCTCCATTCTCGGCCTTTTCTCTTGCCCCATCTACAGTATCCAATATCCATTTAATCTTTGTGCCAGAGAAATAAGCATCTACCACCAATCCTGTGTTTTCTTTTATATAGGGCTCCAGACCCTGCTCCTTAAGCTCTTCGCAAATAGAAGCGGTTCTCCTGTCCTGCCAAACAATCGCGTTGAACACAGGCTCCCCCGTATTCTTATCCCATACCACCGTTGTTTCACGTTGATTGGTGATGCCGATGGCGGCGATATCACCAGCTTCGATGTTATTCTCACGTATTACTTGCTCAAATACTTCCCATTGTGATTCCCATATTTCCATGGGATCGTGTTCAACCCAGCCAGATACTGGAAAATGTTGCGCAAACTCCTTCTGGGCGATACCCACAATTTTGGCTTCCTCATCAAATGCGACAGCTCTTGAGCTGGTGGTACCCTGATCGATTGCGATGATATACTTCATAATTTTCTTTAATCTGCTTTATTCGCCACGAGCGTTAATCTCATTTCCAAATCGTCGTAAATGAATTTGTCTCCTAATTCCGGAAAAACCGATTTGGATTTGTATTTAATGTTCCATTTAGTTCTGTCAATTGTAAATCTGGCCGCAATGGTAAGTACAGTTCCTACTACTTTAAGTCTACACTTGATTCGTATCTCATTGGTGATTCCTTTCAGGGTAAAATCTCCCTTTGCCCAATAGTTGTTTCCATCTTTATCAACCTGCATACGTCCTGTAGATGTTATCTTAAATGTAGCAACCGGAAACTTTTTCGTGCTAAAAAAGTCTTTATTTCTAAGGTGGCTTTCCAAGTCTTCTTTAGCATCTCCTTTCAGGTCTGTACAAGTGATTGTTGTCATGTCAATTTCAAAATCCCCTGATCTGAGCTGATGTCCTCCCATGGTAATTGTTCCCGATTTTATCTTTAAAGTACCGACATGCTCGCCCGTAAATTTCTTGCCTGTCCATTCTAAATTAGTCTCTTCAGTATTTACTTTGTAGTTCCCGTCACCGTGATAGCGTATTCCGGTAAAAGCCGCCAGTGATAATGCGAAAATCGCAATTGAGCTCAGTACTAATTTCCTTGATATTTTGTACATAGTATTTGATAATAGATGGTTCATTCAAATTTAGCAATTAATCAGGTTAGATTGTGTTACAAAGCGAAACAAAAAAGGCCTCGAACACATCGAAGCCTTTTTACAATAAGAATATTTTGATAGGCTATTCGGATTTCTCGCCTTCTCCTTCTTCTCCTTCAACTGCTGCGGAATCAGCTGCAGCAGAATCTACAACTACCGGCTCAGGTTCTGGCTCAGGTTCTGGCTCTGGCTCTGGTTCCACTTCAGCAGGTTCATCTACAGTTTCTTCTGTTGCCTCAGGTTCTCCTCCACCCATTAGTTTATCCTTGAACATATATCCTGCACCTCCAAGTCCTAATACCAGAATGACAGCGATAATGATCATCATCATCATTTTTTTCTTGGAGTTTCCTGCCGGCACCGCTTCTTCTTCGCCTTCTCCATCCCCGCCAGCTGGTGGCTCGTTGCCTCCTGCATTTCCTCCGCCGCTGCCTTCATCTACACTTGAAGATGATTCCGTTGACTCCCCCGAGGCTGCCCTTGCAGATTCTGCACCAGCTGATTCTCCATTGGTGGAGGCGGCTGGCTTAGCTACTCCAGAGCGAGATTCAAGTACAACACCCTCAATGGAATTTATATCCACATTGTACCTCGCGCATAAATGGATAATTACATCTTTCTTATTCTGTCTAAATCGCTTCATTATCTCCGGTACTTGACGGAGATTGATCTCATCATACTT
>DTRI01000335.1:0-17614 GCA_012966015.1 Flavobacteriales bacterium
ATATACTTGCAAACAACTCTTAAAGACATTTTAAAGGTTTCCGGACCGGGCAATAATGAAAAGACCGCAGAGATTTTTGGTTTTCCTGATTATAACTATGAGAGCAGCTCTGCGAATAATGCTTCTATATTAGACCTTGACGGCTTGCACAGGTACGGATATCAGGCCTTGACAGCGCTTCCGGGAACGAAGTTAGAAGCCGAGGCTGTAAGGGATATTATGACTGAGAAGAACTTTAATGTTAATCTGAAGCTGGGAGCAGAAGCATCGGAATCTGAGCTGAAGCAAATTGCGGGGCCGAACATATTGCACATTGCCACCCATGGGTTTTTCTTAAAAGATCAAATGGAACGCGCAGATATGGTAATGGGCATCAATGCTGAGAAATCGAACCAAAACCCATTGCTGAGATCTGGACTAATGTTGGCCGGCGCTGCAGCAAGCGCAAGAAAAGGTCAGGCCAATCTTGAAGAAGAAGATGGGATTGTTAGCGCCTATGAAGCCATGCTTCTGAATTTAGAGAATACTGAACTAGTGGTACTGTCAGCCTGCGAGACGGGTTTGGGTGAGGTGCGTAACGGACAGGGAGTTTATGGTCTTCAGCGGGCGTTTATGGTGGCTGGTGCCGAAGCCATAATGATGAGCCTTTGGCAAGTAGAAGATAACGCCACAAAAGAACTGATGAAAGCCTTTTATTCTATATGGTTGTCTAACCCAGATAAGACCAAGCAAAAGGCGTTCAGGGAGGCTCAGCTAACGATTAAAAGTAAATTTCCTTCACCAATATTTTGGGGGGCATTTGTAATGGTAGGCCTATAGTTTTGAGGCAGCAACATCAAAACATGACCATTTTTAACGTTTTTCAGGATACTGAAGTTATTAACAATTGAAATTATTAGGGCAAATTTCCCGGCTGTAGTAGATAATATCAGAGCAGAATGTTTGGTGGTATCTGATGAGTTTTTCGACCCCAGTTTTAACCACCTGATATGCGCGGTTCGTATGAAAATGTTTCATCTGGTCATTGTTGTAATAAATACCAAAGTGTAAGACCTGAGCCATTATGCTTCGCAGTGATAATAATGAGCACACCTGATAGAGCGAACAGTATTTGGATTAATTCATATAATCAGAAACGAGATGGAAAGCGCATAATAATCCGCCAGGAACTATCACTAAAAAGACAAGAAAATTATTCAATCAGGTATTCCTGATAGAGACTTATACGGGCGTTAGCTGATCCTTTGAATAATGCACTTTTTACCCGATTGGCCAATCGGGTGAAAATTGTGAATAACTTTTGTTTTGTTTTCTGATAAGGGGCTCAGATAATTTAATACCTTAGAACATGATTAATTATTAACTAAAAATCTAAAAAAAAATAACTATGGCTTACTCACATGTAAACAGCAGGGGACAGACATACTATCTGCACTCAAAAGATGTTCAGCTTCGTGGAAGTGGAAGAATGCAAACTATTTATTACTTTGCGAAAGAAGCAAAACCAGAAGCTATTGACTCTATTCCAGCTGGTAAAACAGTTGTGGAGAACGAGAGAACTGGACTGCTTTTCTTAAAAGGAAAGTCTTAAATAGAATTCCTTCTATAAAATTGATCCTCATCGGCCGGTAGGCAGATGGGGATTTTTTTTGCCTGTTATTTGCACAGCTGTATTTTCGCAGAATCATCCCCAATGAGCCACAGAATTCTCAGTGTTTGAGCCTGGGAGTGCTCACCTTCTATTTCCTTTAGAACATTCATTCCTTCTCAGGTATCGCCTCGGTATATATGAATGAGCTTGCCCGGCAAATGTAATATAAGGCATTTCCAGACCGTTCAATATTGTAGCACCTGGCGAGATGAAAAGGAACATCAAAATACTAACATTTACTGCCTTCTTACAGGTTTTGACACTGACTTCAGTACTGGCATGTGAGCCTATCATTGATAAATTGATGAGGATCAAACCCGATGTAATTGATAAATATGAATGTAGGAGGCTAGGCAGAGGCCAAATTAGGGTTCAAATGTATTTCGCTACCGCTGATTTCTTGAAACCTGATATGGTGCGGAGGCTGCGAACCATCACGATTCAGCAGGTCGAGCTTATCTATAGCGATTTCCAAATGTCCAGCTCCTTTAGTCAACCCATGCTTAACAAAGCTCGGTATCAGAGATTGCTCGAGGCGATACCTCAGCTACAAACCAACAGTATGGTATTGTGGAAGGCAACTGCACAAACCAGTGCTAAGAATCAAGTAGAGGCAAAGAAGATGTTTCACGGGTTCATCATAACCGCGAGAAGGCCTTCCAGCAGTAGCCTTACCAAATGTGAAATGGCAAGAATGGAAGAAGCGTTGAAAACCGTGGAAATCATCGTGGACAGCATCGAGTACAGAAAAGTAGACAGGGTTAGAAAAAGAAAGCGCTATACAAGCATGTACCTTCCTGTATTGAAGAGCAAAAGAGTAAAAGGTGTCCTTTACAAGAATAAAGGTATTTGGAATCGCCCACGACAAACATACACGCAAATAGATACTGTTATCAGGATTAAAAAGATTGTCCACTATAAAACGAGAAAAGTACCAGGATCAAAAAAGTACGTGAGTGTCGGCGTAGTGGATTCCACCTTTTTTAAGGTGATGGATCGTCACAAAGATTGGAACAACATATTATTTGTTACTGATGTTACCGGAAGCATGTACAATTACAGCGTACAGCTGATGGTATGGCATAAGCTCAACTATCTGGAGAACCGGGCTTCGCAGTTTTCATTTTTCAATGACGGCAATCGCAAATCAACAGCGTTGAAGAAGATCGGTAGCACGGGAGGGATATATCATGTTAAAGGTGATACTTATGAAGATGTAGAAAAGGAAATTTACAAGACCATGAGCATGGGAGGAGGTGGAGATAGTCCTGAAAATGATATTGAGGCTTTAATTGCAGCTATAAAGAGCTGTCCTGATGCAGAGCAGATAGTCCTGATTGCTGATAACTGGTCTAATGTGCGTGATATTGAATTGTTGGCAGAAATAAATATTCCAGTTAAGGTAATTATTTGTGGGTCATATTCCACGATCGTCAACCTGCAATATATTGAGCTAGCTTATAAAACCGGAGGATCTATTCATACCATAGAGGAAGATATCACCAACCTAATGGAGCTTAGCTCCGGAAAATCAATAGAAATTGGCGGTAAGCATTATTTAATAAAAAATGGGAAATTTGTGGTGCTCCACCGAATTTGATTTGAAGCACGCACTCACATTTTGAACCTGACCCATACACATATTAAACTTCTGAGTAATTCTGAAAATAAGTCAGTTGATCTTAATTTGTTGGTATCGATGATCAATGCGGTATTCGAAGTTGCTGAGGGCGGCTTATGGCAGCCGGGCTATTTGCGTACCACACCCAATGATTTCGCTGATATGGTCAATAAGAAAGAAATAGTTGTAGCTGAATTTAAAGATCGAATTGTAGGGTTGGTTCGACTGGAGACTATCAGTGAAAAGCTGTCGAAATTTGGGATGCTTACCGTAAAGCCTGAATATGAGGGCAGAGGAATAGGAGGGAAGCTTGTTGATTATGCTGAAGATTTAGCCAGAGAACGAGGATCAAATAAAATGAGGTTGGAATTGTTGAGTCCAAAGGAATGGACTCATGACGGTAAAAATATGTTGGAATCCTGGTATACCAGGGAGGGGTATGTACCTATTGAAAGATTGTCTTTTGAAGAACTGTACCCTGAAGAAGCACGTAAACTGTGTACTCCCTGCTATTTTACTTTATATGAAAAGACCCTCTAAACGAAAGACTTTACCCATTTCATTGCTTCACTATGACCTGTGAGGCGTAGGCCCCATCTGCATTTGTGCTCTTGAGTAGATAACAACCCGCTTTCAACCCTGAAAGATCAATTGAAAAATGACTTCCATAACCCTCGTCAATGTCCAACACCTGCTGCCCCGCAATGTTAAATAACTCAAAACGCACTGTCTCGTTCTTCTCCAGCTGGATATTTAGCTGATCACCAGCGGGATTGGGATATATTTTAATCAACTGCTGAGCGATTGTATTTTCTATGCCAAGTGGGTCTAAGGTAAAGCATGCAGTTCCGGTACAATTGCTAATACTGCTATCAATTACTCCAGTATTTAAGTCCACGGAGCCTTCACTAAACAGACTGGTAGTATCGCAAAAATCAAAGGTTCCAAGAAACCATCCCGCGTTCAAAGATAAAGCGGCAACGCAAATGGAACCACTTCCTTTGATGGTATCAAAATTGCCGAAATCATTACCCACTTCAATTCTCCCATCATTGGTCATCCAGCCATTAAAAAGAGATGTTGTATCACCATGAGCATAATCGTTGCCAACAGAAATAAATCCAGAGGCGCTGTTCCAAAAACTTCCGTTCGTCCAGCAATTATTAGACGGGATGATCGAGAGATTGTTATACGTAACACCTCCCCAGCTGGTGAAGTCCGTCATGCTCATGTATCCGTTATTCGTCAGTGTTCCAAGGTTTAAAAAATTAGTTCCAATCATTGTTGAGCCACCACTGTTGGTAAATGTGCCCGTTGATGAATTGGTAATATCTGAGAATAACATAGTCATATCATTGGTACATGTTCCGAGGTTCATAAGGTTGGTAAGCGTCAATGTTTTGCTGTTGGTAATGCTAAACCCGTTGCTATTTACTGTATTGGTTGCTGTCATTGTTGCACCGTTTTGCACTACACCACTATTTGAAAGGTCGGTAATGTTGGTTGCACCATTTCCACTTGTGGTGAATGTTCCTGACAGCAACGTAAAATTCGAAACCGTTAAATCTCCAGCACTGGTCACCGATCCTGTGGACGAAATGGTTATTGAACGCGGCGTTGCATCCTCTATTAGCGTGCCGCCTGCATTGATAGTTAAGCTGTTCGAAATATTTAGAACTACAAAATCCATATCCAGAATTACGGCCGTATTTATGGTTACGTCATAACCTGCCGTTGGCACACAGGGTAAGCCGGAACAATCCCAGGTTGAACTTGAGGTCCAGTTGCCATTAGCAACTGAGACGGCAGTTAATTGGCCTATTGCGTTGTTCATTATAAGAACACAGGCAATGGCAAAAAGAACGAGTGTTTTCTTCATGATGAGGGGGGAGTTGTTAATTTTTTGAATGTATAAATATAAACTTTTCTGTAATCGATGCAAAAATACCATAGCTCATGGTAATAAAAAAGCAGCCATCAATCACTGCTTTTCTATATTGAGTTAGGATATCTTTACTGAATTGTGAAGAAGCCGCAATTAGAGCATAAGAGTTAATATTCAGATTGGAGGTTACACCTGCCAAACACTCATGAGCAGCTCCTCTTGCTATGTGATAATTACTGAATCTGCAATTATCCTGTCACCGCTGTCGATAGCATAAAGTGCATCTAGCTGGGCATCCCAATCAGGCTGGGAAAAGAACATCTCAATCTCAGTAATCAATGTTTGATCATATAAAGATTGAGCCAACAGCGTATAACCGCTCGATGCAATGATAAAGGCTGACAGAAATAGATTCTTCATCATCGGGTAAAGTTTATTGAATAATTGAAAGTCGCCCTAAAGCAGCGGACTTATCTGAGTAATGAATCCGGTAGAAATAGAGCCCACTGCTTAGGTTGCCGGGTAAATAGATAGTATTGAAAGAGAATTCCAACTTTTGGACACTTCCCTGTATATGAAATAATTCTATGTTATCAATGATCCCCTGTTGATTATCGTGATAGACTGCTGTTCCGCGCTTTGCAGGGTTGGGAAATAAATGCGAAGGAGAAAGCTCTCTGCCATTTTCCGGTATGCTCAAAAAGGTTGAGTCTGCATAGGCGTAAAAGCGCTGAGTTTGAACATTAGCAGAATCGCCGGTATTGATAAACTTCATTACCACATGACCAGTGTCGTTCTGCCCAAGGCCACAGTAAAAATATTGAGTGTATGACTGTGATGTCATGGGATAGAGATAAAGCAGTGAGCTATCAATATATGGGGGCAAACAAACGTCAGTGCAAATAGCGCTTGCCCAGCCCGTAGGTATATTGTTCTCCTCCCGTATTATCCAAAGAGATACCGTATCAGCTGAATTGTTTTCAATAAGCCCATAACAATTGAGGGTTGCACCGGGAATGCCTGTAACCGTGCTATCGGAGGTTAAGCTGAAAGTGAAAAGTCCCTGTGCTTTGCCCTGGCTCGTAATCAGGAATGTGAAGGCCACTAGTGCAAAGGCTCTTCGAAATAAATTGAAATACGTGTTTTTCATCTGACTTGGTTGTTTAGGTTTAGATCAAATAAAAAGGTTTAATTCAAATTTGTTTTCTGTAATTCTGAGCTAAGTGAAGAAGCTGACATTACAGGAACGAATCATTCTTTGCAATGTTCAGAATTGCAATTACAACGTTTCTCTAGGCTGTACCATCAACCGTTTCACCAGAGCTTCACTCCAACCCCCAAAATAATAACACTCGACCGCGTCAATCCATCGGGGCGAACCTTTCTGCTCAATACAGGAGATCCGTAATTCAGTCTAATATAAGTGCTGTTATTAAGCTGATAGCTGAGTCCTGCGGTTATATTAAACGTGAGCCCATCAGAATTGAGAACTGTTACAGTAGTACCGGAAGAATCCACGATGGATGAGTTGCTGAGTCTCAAAATAGGCAGCACCCCTATAGCAATACTGAGCTTTTTAATCTGAAATCCTCTTTCCAATCTCAATATTAAGTCACTTCCTCTTGATAATTTTTGGGAGCTGAAATAGCTGGCTCTTTTTTGCTGATCAGAAAAATTCTCTGCGTTGCTGTCCAGGATTACGGTTTCACTCAGAAATCCGTTTGAATTGGATCCAAAGCTGTACTGATAACCAATTACTGCCGCCCATTGCTTGTATCTAAAAGATAAACCTCCCAGGGCACTGAATAATCCCAATGACGACTGATAAGCCATAGGCATCACTTCATCCTTATATTTAAGATTCGCAGTATTTGTTGGAATGATGACGCCCAAGGTGTAGGCCATATTTATATTTTTTCCCGAGTTAAAGGTATTCTGCATGGTCAGCGTTAGGTCTCCCGTTCCCGCTGTTGTTCCGATGTTACCGGAAATATATGCGAAAGGCATTTTGATGTTAACTAACATTCTTTCTTTAACGCGTATTGAAAAGCGAAGCACCAGGTTGTAAATAGCTGTGCGGTTATCGCCAATTCCACAGGCAAAATCAGCGCCAATCCTGTATTTTTCGCTGGCCACTGTGGCATTGAGCAGCTCATCAAAGCTCGCCTCTGTGAAATCTATCCTGCTGGTTGAATCTTGTGTGTTGGCAGCGTTAAGAGACCCTGAAGTGCAGATGCCTGGATCGCTGCAGCCCTGTCCAGCTGCCTTTCCAAAAAACAGGCATAGTGTTAGAAGAATGGATAATAATCTGAATTGCATAACGTTTATTGAATACAAGGCGAATTTAGATAATTAAATGTCAAAATATTGAGAACGAGTGAATTCCAGTTCTCTTAGAGCCAATCTTATTATCAGAAATCGTGCATACAAAATTAGGTTATTAGATCAATTAATAATTTCAAATGGTATGCAGATGAAAAGTAATAGTTCAGGCCTTAAACTATTGATAGTTTCATAATTGTTAACTTGAATCTAATTTGTAACTTCCACCCATGATAAAGCGGTTCTGTCTGTTGATTGTTTTGATTGTCTTTTGATTGTCGTGATTGTCTTTGGATTGTCTCGATTGTTTTGATTCTGCTGGTTTCCCTTAGATCGGGATTCTCGCAAAGTAAGGAGCAGGTCTATGCGGGAATCATCTTTCACATAATGAAATATGTGGAGTGGCCCCAGCATGCGGATATCAATTCCATGTCGGTAGGTGTTCTCAATGACAACCAACTTACAGCGGCGCTAAACAAAGTTGCAGCTGGGAAAAGGATTGTCTTCAAAAATCTTGAAATCGTTAAATTCTCTGATTTGGCAAACCTGAAAAACACCAATGTTTTGTTTGTTCCCAAGAAAATGACGGCTGACTTGGGCAATATCATGAAAAATGTAAATACCAAAGAGATTTTGGTTATTTCTGAAAAGAAGTCAAAAGGAGAAGAGGGCGCAGCTATTAACTTTGTCGAGCTACAGGGAAAATTGCGTTTTGAGCTCTACACAAAAGTACTGTCCGCAACTGACCTGAAGATATCCGAGCAGCTAAAGAGATATGCGATTCTGAAATGCTAATGGGTACTGAGTATGGAGTACCCGATACCCTGTACCCGATACCCAGTGTCCAGCACAGTTTTATAGTAGGATCCAAATGAACTTATCCTTAAACCAAAAGATAGCCCTTGGGTTTTTAGTGCTGATACTGACCTACGGAGGTATGGGTTATATAAGCCTGAATAACCTGGAGAGGAGTCGTGCCATCACCAATAAAAACCTGCTGATTAATCAACCCTCCATCATTCTCCTGAATGAGCTCAAGCTTATGGTGGTTAACTCCAGGAACTTCAGTGGCACCTGGGTTACATTAGACATCAGCAACAATCCTGATAAGAAAGCGCTTGTAGAAATCCACGCTAGTGGATATGTAAAGCTGAAAGAGCAAATGGAACCCAAGATTGCCTTGTGGTCCAATGAGGCCGATGAAGACTCCATTGCTTCAGTATTGCGCGATTTTGAAGAGGTGCTGGTCATGGAAAAGACAATTATGAGTGCCTTGCCCAATATAGACGCCTATCAGGATTTTATGGTTCGGGTAGAAACCGAATCAACACTTGAAAATATTGAATACAGCTCTAATATTATCCTGGAGCATTTAGAGGTTATTTTAACGCGTTTTAAGGAGAGAACTGACAAACAGGATACGGAGATGCTGGCCTCTTTTGAGTCTATCAGATATTCCAATATATTTCTCTCTGTAATCGCCATTGTTATTGGCATTATTGTAACCTTTTACATTTTGAGGGTGGTGCGGCTCGAGGAGCAAAAGAGAGCCGTGGTTGCGGAACGAGATGCTGTTCAGGAGCAAAAGGACATCATAGAAGAAATCAATAAAGAGATAATGGCCAGCATCAACTATGCCAAGCGCATACAAACAACTATTCTGCCCTCTCAGACTACCCTGAATGAACAGCTGGGAGACCATTTTGTTTTTTACAAACCCCGTGACATTGTATCTGGTGATTTTTACTGGTGCATAAACCGCACTGATCAGGACGTTGTATGGATAGCAGCTGCTGATTGCACAGGCCATGGAGTGCCTGGTGCCTTTGTAAGTTTTGTTTGTCACAAGGCATTGAACGAATGTGTAAACGACCATGAACTAACGGATACGGCGGCTGTCCTGGATAAGGCAACTGAACTGGTGGAAGCGGCATTCGGCGCAGGAGTTTCAGAGAATGTAAAGGATGGTATGGATATCGCGCTTTGCAAGATTACACTGAGCACGAAGAAGTTGGAATTTGCTGGCGCACACAATCCAGCTTACATTGTCAGAAAGGGTGAGTTAACTGAATATAAAGGAGACAAACAACCCATTGGCGCTTATGAGTACAGGAAAGCTTTCAACAGTCACCGGATTGAACTCCAGCATAATGATATGATCTATTTGGCCAGCGATGGTTTTCTCGATCAATTCGGTGGACCTAAGAACAAAAGGTATCAGTCCAAGAAGTTCAAGCGATTTCTCACTGAAATATCTAACGCTAAACCTGCAGAACAGCAGGAAAAACTAGAGGCTGAACTAAGTGCATGGCAGGGTGAAGAGCAGCAGCTCGATGATGTGTTGGTCATGGGGATACGGGTGGATTGGTAGGGTACGCTGAATTTAAATTGTTAATTCCAAAAGGATTGAGAAGAAAAGAACGTTATATCCAGCTCTGACTTAGTGCTTTTAACTCGCTATTCTTAAGCATGAATACATTCACTACCCTGGGCTTTGGAGAGATACCCGTAAAGGGCATAGGGCGTTATATCGCTATTCTGGAAGGGTTTTTGGTCTGGTTTCTTCTGAGTATCTTTAGTGTTTCGCTGATAAGTCAGATCTTACAGAATTAAGCCATTACGAATAAACCAATTCAAAAAAATTAAGATTATGAAGAGCATGAAATACTCAATACTAGTTATTCCTTTTTACCTGATGGTGGCCTGTGGAACAGGATCCAATGATGCTGTAGAAACTGATGCTTCGGCAGATAGCCACACCTGCACAGAAAAGTGTACGGAGGGAAAGCATAATTGCGGAGAACACTGCGGTTGCGGGGATGGTTGCCAGTGTACCAAAGGCAGTAGCTGCTCAACAATGTGTAAGCCTAAGAAGTCTTAGCGGACTGGACTTGGGGTGATATTGCTAGTATATCTCCGCTCTGCGCTTGCCAACGGCCGTATCTGCGATGAAGTCGTTGTACACAGCCTCCTTGTCGATAAAACCGTTCGGGCCCACCTCAATGATCCTGTTCGCCACCGTATGGGTGAACTCATGATCATGGGAGGTAAAAAGTACCGTTCCAGGGAAATCAATCAACGAGTTGTTGATGGTGGTTATAGATTCGAGATCCAGGTGATTCGTAGGCTCGTCGAGGATCAATAAATTGGCACCGGCCAGCATCATCCTCGAAATCATACAGCGTACCTTTTCGCCTCCAGAGAGAACAGAGCTTTGCTTGAGGCTTTCTTCGCCAGAGAATAGCATTTTCCCGAGGAATCCGCGAATAAACACATCATCTTTTTCTTTAGAGAATTGCCGCAGCCAGTCGATGAGGTTTAGATCATTTTTGAAGTACTGATCGTTATCATTGGGCAGGTATGCCGTGGTAATGGTTTGTCCAAAAGTAAAGCTGCCGGTATCTGCCTGCTTTTCACCCATTAACACCTGAAACAATGAGGTGATAGCCAATCCATCTCTACCGGTAAACCCGATCTTATCACCTTTTTTTATGTCAAAGCTTAGATCTGTGAATAGGGTTGTACCCTGCGACGAGCTCGACAAATCCTCAACTTTTAATATTTGATCACCGGCCTCTCTATGCGGTTTAAATATGATTGCAGGATACCTCCTTGACGAAGGCTTGATATCCTCAAATGTTAGCTTTTCCAGTAGTTTTTTTCTGCTGGTAGCTTGCTTGGACTTAGAAGCGTTCGCGCTGAATCGCGCAATGAAGTCTTCGAGCTCCTTCTTCTTTGTTTCGGCCTTCTTGTTAGAAGTAGCCGTCTGCCTCAACGCCAGCTGGCTGGATTGATACCAAAAAGTATAGTTTCCTGTAAATAACTGAATTTTCTTAAAGTCTATATCTGCCACGTGAGTGCATACTGTATCGAGGAAATGCCTGTCGTGAGAAACAACAATAACTGTATTCTCAAAATCCATCAAGAAATCTTCGAGCCAGGCTATAGAGTTAATGTCCAAATCGTTGGTTGGCTCATCGAGAATCAGAATGTCAGGATTTCCAAATAATGCTTGAGCCAGCAAAACGCGCACCTTTTCATTACCACTGAGCTCCTTCATTAATAGTTGATGTTTACCCTCATTTATTCCAAGGCCACTGAGTAATGTGGCAGCATCAGATTCTGCATTCCAGCCCTCCATTTCAGCAAACTTCTCTTCCAGCTCAGATACGCGTATCCCATCGGCATCAGAAAAATCGGGTTTGGCATATATCTCATTCTTCTCCTTGATAATTTTCCACAGCGTCTTGTGCCCCATTAGTATGGTCTCCAGCACGATGTTCTCATCAAAGGCAAAGTGGTCCTGGCTCAATACGGCCAATCTCTTGCCAGCTTCAATATGAATGTGGCCAGCAGTAGGCTCAATCTGACTTGATAGGATTTTTAAAAATGCAGATTTTCCAGCTCCGTTGGCACCGATAATACCATAGCAGTTGCCCGATGTGAATTTAACCTTCACCTCGTCAAAAAGCACCCGTTTTCCGTATTGTAATGATATGTTTTCAGCCGCAATCATATATCAGATTTAATTAAAGGAGTGCAAAGGTAAAAAATCTCCTTTATGAATAGCTGCCAGGAAAATAGTTATGTACTATAAATATTCCTTATGAGGCACCATGGCGTACAAATAATTTTCTTTGGTGATTTCTTAGTGCCTTGGAGTTTTTGTGGCATTTAAGGCGTGAAGTCGTGTAATATGCAGCATATTCAAGCAGCGCGTGTATGTATGAATGAAGCTTAGTATGCAATGAGCTTACCTGTGGCGAGGAATGTGCCGGCGTTCATGAGCTTGTATATATATGCGCCCCGCTTTAAGCCTCCTCTTTCCACCACAAACTCTCTTTCGACGCCATTCATTCTCAGTACTTCCTTACCCAGAAGGTCCAATAGAATAAAATCGGTCGGCGCATGAGTAGCAGCTCCGTTCAGGTGAAATGTCGTGGTGGTGCTGAATGGATTTGGATAGACATTTAGTGTTGGGCCACTTTCAGGCTTAGATTTAATGACACCTGTTGACAACCCAGTGGTATCCAGTACATAAAACATAGCCATTACAAACATCTCGTCTTCCGAGTCAAGCCCCCAACCAACTGCGCTTGGGCCATTATTTACCCAGGATGCCTCAAAGATGAATCCCTCCTCTTTGGGCGTATATAAAAATGGATCGAAGAACAATTGTGGCGGGTGTTCGTAGTCATAACCTATAAACGTTCCATATGGGTTTGCATCCAGGTATTCCGCATCAAAAATCTGAATGCCGCGTGTTCCATTTGCATTGCGTTTAAAGATATCAAAGTCGATACCCCATTGGTGCGTATGAGACGTCATTTGCCATATAAAAACATCAGATGGAATATTTATAGGAGAGCTGAACTCATGAAATTCACTCTCAAACGAATACACATTACCGTTATTTGGAACAAAGAGTACGGGTGCGCTGACCGATCCGAATTGCCCACTGTTGTGCATAATTTGAGCTGCAGTTCCTGAAGGTTGCGTGTATATGTTGGCATACGCTTCCGCTTTTAAAACTTGCGTATTGGAAAAATTAATATAATGTGAGTTGAGGTCGAACCAGGCATTACCGGGTATGGCGTACGCGGTATTTTGCGGAAGTATCACTGTATCAGCATACTGCGTGCCCACAATTCCCTCCGAGGAAAGCGTGGAGCCGTTCTTTCTATATCCAGCCTGGAAATTGCCTTCTTCACCCGGGTTGAGCTTATTCATTATATAGTGATGGGAAAAATTACTCATCATTATTTCAATCTTGTATATCTCAAATGAATCTGTGATGTTGGGGTTGTATTTGAGATAGTGTTCATCCTCCTGGCCCGGTGCCACGAAATAGGGCCCCATATGAACCTGAAACCCTTCGGCTGGAGCTGGAGCTGGTGGAGCAGTGGGCATACTCTCAATACCGCCATTGGCATAATAGTCTTGAACCAAAAGGGTATCAAAAGAATTGAGGCTGGTTCCATTTTGCATGGCTCCATAAAGTATCCACTGACGAATGGTTTCTTTTTCTTCATCCGTTAAGCTAAATGCCGTAGGCATGTGTTCACCTTCTTGTGAGTCTTTAACAATTTCTGGGTCAAGCCCCTGGTTAATTTTTCTAAAGAGAAAACTGGAATGTGGATCGCCGGGATTGATTCTGGTATAACCCTTACCCTGGGCAAAAGAATTGGTAGGTGTAACTCCGACCAATTTATTGTAAACGGCGGTTTCGGTACCTTCCAGAGACAAATTGGCTTTTGGAGATACAGCATCATGACATGAGACATTGTTGCAATTTGCCTGAAAGATTCGGTAAACTTTTGAGTAATTACTGCTTTGGGCGAAGGAGGTTAGGCCAATGCAAAGACAGCAGGCGGTAAAGAGAATTTTGGGAACATGCATCATAACAGCAGGCGTTTGATCCCTCAAAATTACCAATAATCCCGCTAAATGGGTAAGGGCAGGGATTTATTGATTGAAATTTCAGATGTTGTGATCCTGGTCTGGTACACGAGAACTTCAACATCGTTATGAATTACTTTATCAAAGGTTGCGCAGTAAACAGTGTCAATTTCTCGGGCCACATCAAAGGAGCTCACGTCGGGCCGGTTTACCAGAAAGAAAATTACAGCGCGAAATCCATTGGCTGCCATTTTTTCAAGCTCCAGGAGGTGTTTCGTGCCACGCTCTGTTTTGGAATCCGGAAAAATTGCTGTATCTCCATCTTTTAGGGTTACGTTTTTGATCTCTACATAGCAATCAGGTGAAGAAGGATGATTTTCGAGCAACAGGTCTATTCGCGATTTCTCACCGTATTTCACTTCCTTGCGTAGGTCCGCATAGCCCTTCAGCTCTGCTATTTCATTATTCAGGATAGCGTCTTCCACAATCTTATTCGGACGATGTGTGTTAATGAGAATGAAACCGCCATAAGTTTCCGTTAGCTCCCAGGTATAAGCCAATTTACGAGTAGGAGAGGGGTTGTGAAGCAGATAAACAGTAGCGCCCTCATCCCGGCATGTTTTCATGCTGCCTGTATTGGGGCAATGGGCTGTAACAATATCACCATTCTCGAGCTCCACGTCTGCAAAAAACCGCTTGTATCGGTTAATTAGCTTTCCTTTGATCAGGGGAGATTGGAACTCTATCATTACAGTATTATTGGTGATGCTAAGTTAAGCGTTCCATTGGGTTTCCTGGTCAGTACAATTGCGGCTCTCTTCGGCTCCGCTCGGGGTACGAGAAACACAATCCAGCGCAAACCCTAACCATTCAACCCGGTTTTTCGTAATTACCCATATCGAGATGAACTGGTAGAAGCTAGCATTATGGAATTGGTCAATATTGCCCCCCTGAGTGTCACGGGGTTAGCCGTTGCATTTTTTTGCGGTTTTATTATTGGAATGGAGCGGCAATGGATTGGAAAGCCCGCCGGGATTAGAACCAGCATTCTGGTTTGCCTGGCAGTATACACCTTTGTATCTATCGCCTATGGGAGAGTAGAGGATGAGTATGCAATTAGGCTTGTCGGTGCCGTGGTAACAGGAGTTGGATTCCTGGGGGCAGGTGTAATCATTGGTAGAGATGGATTGGTTGAGGGGGTAACCTCAGCAGCAATAATATGGATTCTGGCAGCCACCGGCTGCCTGATCGCCTTTCAGTACTACGCTGCGGCAATAACGCTCGCTGTTATTTGTGTAGCAGTGCTGGTTGGAATATCCTTTCTCGAAAAATCCATTAGAAAACTAAAAAGGGGTGTTCATAAGGATTAGAATCTCTAGGACGTAGCTGATCTTCTAAATTTTGAAGATTAAACTTCCCCTTCTTTCCAAATTGAAAATAGTTTTTCAAATAAAAGGTAAAGAGTAGAAGGTGCCAGCCGGGTAACTGTCTTTCTACTTTCTACGCTGTACCCAACACTTAATCTTCAACTACAACTTTATCCATTACGTCGCCCTCAGCAATCTCGTCAATTACTTCCAGCCCTTCGTAAACCTTAGCAAATACAGTGTGTACCCTATCTAAGTGTGACGTGTTGGCTCTGCTGTGACAGACAAAGAATTGAGATCCGCCAGTATTGCGGCCGGCGTGAGCCATTGACAATACTCCTCTGTCGTGGAATTGGTTTTCGCCGTCTGTTTCGCAATCAATATTATATCCTGGACCTCCTCGGCCATCACCTTCCGGGCAGCCTCCCTGAATAACAAAATCAGGTATTACCCGATGGAAAGTGAGCCCATTGTAATAACCCTTCTTGGCCAGGTCTGTAAAATTCTTAACTGTATTGGGAGCGTCCTCTGCGAAGAACTCTAATTTCATCACCCCTTTTGATGTGTGTATTTCTGCTTTCATCTGTTTATTTTTAGTTTATGTTAAATCGGTTGGATGTTACCTGCCTACCGGACAGGCAGGCTCGCCAATAAGCATCCTTCTGTGTCAAAGGATTTGTCATGGCTCGTTTCATGATATATTTTGGCAGCTATTGTTTTGAAAAATCACCTTGCGAATATATTAATTATGGTATTACCCAAAGCCAAAAATTGTACCGCCCAGCAAGTGCCTGACTGCTAAGTAACTTTCACCTTATTTGAATGTGTTGCTTTATTGTGTTCGCGTACATTTAACGCAACGGTATTGCTTCTGATATGATTAGGAACTAATCAATATTGTTAATTTAATGGTATGGTTGCAAGATGCATTTATACCCTCAGTATATTATTGTTTTTATTCTCAATCGCAGCTGCACAAAGCATAACCGGGTCCTTGGAGCAGCATATTGACAGTATCATTGATAACATGCCGGGTAGCTCGGGAGATGATTTTCAGGAGCCACTCGCGGCAGAAATTGTTCCATGGACCAACACAATTCTAAACTTGTTGAATGGTGATGCCGCCAATGCCAGCACTTATGCTGATTCTGTTGGATATGAAGTAATAGAGTATTTTGATGCAGGCAGCGCCCGATTATATCATGTGCTGGAAGAAAAATCACCACAAACAAGGTATTGGGGTACATATGTGTTCAATCCGGATGCTTGCAGATCTACCTTGGTAATCCAATCACCACATCCTAAATACGACAGCAATACGGGTTATGAAGGAATCTTTTGTTTCACCAGGCTGAACGCGAAGGCATTTCATCTCAGTGGCACACATCGTTGCAATCAAAGTGCCGCCTCATCCTGTTCGGGCACTACCAGTGCATGCGGAACGTCAAATCCTTTTAGAATATCCGACAATCCTCACAATGATAATTCCGTTTTTCAATTAACTACCCAGATAATGCACAATTCTAATCCGAACAGCGTGTTTGTGCAGCTTCATGGTTTTGGCAAGCAACCAACAGATCCTTATGTTATTTTAAGCAACGGAACCAGAGAAACCCCAGCTCAGGACTACGCCCTGGATTTGAGTATTAACCTGTTTCAGGAGGACAATTCGCTGACTTTCAAAATTGCGCATATCGACACCTCATGGACGCGTTTGATAGCTTTTACGAATGTTCAGGGCAGATATATCAACCAGAGCTCGGATCCCTGTGTATCTTCTGCAACGAATTCACAAGGGCTCTTTGTGCATCTGGAACAGGAAAAAATGAAGCTAAGGGATGACAGTACGGGTTGGTATAAAGTGTACAGTGCTTTGGCGGGCACCTTTAGCTGTGATTCTGTTGTGGAGGTGACAGAGCCTGAAAAAATAAAGAATGAGCTTGTTGTTTATCCCACTCCTTTCAAAGATTTTCTGGTCATTAGGGGGAGAGGGATTGGGCAGGTACAACTGTTTAATCAGCTTGGAACTATTTTGTATTCGGAAGCTGTACCTGGCAATTATGTAGAGCTAGACCTGCGTGATTATGCCGGTGGAATGTATTGGGTAAAAGTCGATGTAGATGGGAATTTTGTGCTAAGGAAGGTCGTGAAAATGTAATGCTATATTCTAATTATAGATATATATGTATATATGAAGAAGATGATCATCGCTTTCTTCGTGATTTGTCCGGCCCTCATATCGGCGCAGATTCTTGAGAATATTGGAGTAAAGGCAGGGGGCGCCTATGCAAGTCAGTCATGGCTGTACAAATCAATTAACCTGGAGTACAGAAACAACTATCGCTGGGGTGGATTTGGAGCCATAGGTG
>DTRI01000335.1:17624-23488 GCA_012966015.1 Flavobacteriales bacterium
CTCTGGGATTAATACAGAAGGGGTTAAAGGAAGAGGCTATCGTGGTTAATGCTGTTGGGAAAGTCATTGGAAATCAAGAGCTTATTACCCGCTTCAACTACCTGTTTACTGCAATTGCCGCCAAACTGCAATACCGGATTGGATCATGGATGCCCTGCGTGTTTATAGGGCCGCGGCTGGATTTTCAATTGTCTTATGAAACCAATTACAACATAAGTGCCTTTCAAGGTGATTTTGCCAAGCTGATCTTCGGACTCAATTATGGATTGGGCATACAATATTTGAATCACCATAGCGGAATAGGCCTTCAGGTATCACGGCATCAAGATCTTACCAAGGTTTATGATCAACCGCAGTCTTCTACCAATACAGGACTCAGAATCAGGAATAATGCGTTTGTATTCAATTTGGTGTTGCGTTATTACCTGAAAGACCAGAATGACGACACAGAAGAGATAAAATAGCGGTTCTTTCGTTTCATAAGAGCATTGTTCAAAATCTCTTCATATAATTAATTTTCTCCTGCACTAGATGATGTATATTGCATTCAATATTTTTTCTTCCATGAGAATTATTTTTCCAGTCCTTTTTCTCTTATTGAGCGCCCCGCAATTGTTTGCGCAATCCACAGCAGCAGAGTATTTTGAATTGGGTAAAACCAAGTACCTGGAAGGAGATTACAAAGGTGCGATTATAGAGTTCTCAAAGGCAACCAACCTCTCGCATGGTCACACAGCTTCATTTTCTATGCTGGGTAAATGCAAAGTTAAGATCGGCGACCTGAAGGGAGCTAAGGAGGATTACACATTTCTGATTGGAATTAATAAGAGAGATTATTATGCCTGGGTAGACAGGGGTAGCACAAAAGTATTAATGGGTGACCAGGTTGGAGCCTACAAAGATTTAGAGAAAGCCATCAAGATCAATGATAATTTGCCTATAGCACATCTTGAAATGGGAAAGGCGTGTTTTAGCTTCGGGAAATATGAGGACGCTTTGGAGTCGCTGGATAAAGCAATAAGCCTGGATAGCTTGAATAAAGAATCTTTCTGTTACCGTGGAAGAACAAAGACCAGGCAAAAAGAGTATATAGCCGGCATTGTGGATCTAGATAAGGCGTTGGCACTGGATGTTAAATATGAAGACGCCCTTCTCGCGCGTGGTAAGGCCAAGTCTAAGTTTGGAGATCACAAAGGTGCAATTGAAGATTTTACACAGCTAATTGCCGTGAATCCAAAAAACAAGGAGGGCTACTTTGAAAGGGCGATGGTATTGAAAAAACAGAAGGAATTTAATGCGGCCATTGTGGATTTCGAGAAGGTTATGGAGCTGGACTCCAGTGATTATGACGCCGTAAATAATCTTGGATTTTTAAAAGTTGAATCCGGTGATTTTGCTGGAGCCATCGCCGTATTCGATCAACTTGTACAAAAAGATCCCGAAAATGCCTTTGCTTATAATAACAGGGGGTTTGCCAAATACAAGGCCAATGATATTCCCGGAGCATTTGCTGATATAGATAAGTCAATCAGCATTGAGCAGAACAATTCATATGCCTTTCGAAACCGTGCCCTGGTTAACCTTGCGGATAAGAGTCCTGTATCAGCGTGTAAGGATATGAAAAAAGCAATCAAATTGGGCTTTACAGAAAAGTACGGTGACGAAATTGAAAAGCTGATGCTCAAGCACTGTAATTAGTACCCAGGTAGTTTTGTTATCCCATTTATTTTGATTCAGCACTTTCACCAAGCGCTTCCAGTACGTGGGCGTTTACCTCCTCGTAGCGATTGGCGATCATGAAGTGGTTTCCGCCTCTAATCTTTATAATATTGTCAAAAGACCGCATGGGAAATACTATATCCCTGTCGCCGTGAATATGAATGACATTATCAAATGCCTCCGTGTTATCCCATGTTGTCACCTTGATTAGCGCCCATCGCAAAAAGCTGGAATCAGCATCCAGCAGCATGGTCTTAAACAACTCTGAGTGCTCTTTCTTCATCAGCTTAAAAGCGCTCACCGTCCAGTAGGCAATTGCTTTAAATGCTAACCCTGAGATCAGTGGATATAAACCGAAAGCCCTGGCAACCCTGGAGGTGCATGGCCTCTCATATTTATTCTTAATACTCGATATTAGAATAACCTTTTCCGGTTTTAGAATTTTATTGAGCTCAATTGCGAGAATGCCCCCCATGGACACCCCTATAATAGAGAATGGCTCACTCTCATCAATTAACTCGCTAAATCGTTTAGCATAGGAAGCCATAGTTTCTGAACGCTTATGTGGTATCCAATCCATGGGAATATAATTATCTCCCAGGTTGCTCTGGTATTTGAACATTCTGCTATCAGCACCCAGGCCGGGAATTAAATAAACTTTATGACTCATTGAAAAAGCGCTTGGAATTGTAGTGTAATATCCGAATTAAATTTCGTTTGTCGATTTTGACTTATTCCACTTCTCCGTAATATATTCGTTATGCGTTGACAATTAGAGTTCTGAGCAGAAATTTGCGGTAGTTTTTTACAGCAGCTCGGCAAGCCTGCTAATACTCAGGCTCCAGGATTTATTGGCGTCGCCTGTGCCCAATCGAAGTATTATCAGCTTTTTTTCAACATCTATGAAGAGTATTTGCCCCCTGTATCCGCCTCCATAGAGTTGATTCTCATGATCGCAGTCTTTGCCACGTTTGGGCCACTTCAATGTTTTGATCTCCTCCTTTTTCAGGCAATTATAGGTGTCGAGCCAAAATCCTCGGCTGTATCGCCAGGATTTCCCGTTGTCTTCAGATTTGCTTCTGCATTCATTGATGTAATTTGCTGGTACTACCTGGTCACCGTTCCAGTTTCCGTTATTGGATACAAGCCTGGCAAATTTCATTAAATCGATGGGGTAGGAGGCCAGGCCTCCGTAAGCCATTGAGGTGTTGTCTTTAAATACACCTATGCTGGCATCGCTGGCCGTTCCAATCTTTGTCCAAATCTTATTCTGTATTAGCGAATTGAGTGTTTGCCCATAAGCTTTTTCCAGGCAAATGCCCAGCAGGAGCGTATTAAAGGAAGAATATGCAAACTTTTCTCCCGGGGTGTATCTCAATTTTCGCCGTGATATGAACTTACTTGGTTCATCGCTATAATACAATCGTATGAACCTTAATTGGTCATTGTAGTCATTGCAGTCAAAACCAGCAGTCATGTTCAATAATTGCCCTATTGTCACCTTGCCCCGCTCGTCTGATGCATACACAGGTAAATAGTTGGATATAGCTTGATCTATTCCTGAAATTATTCCCTCTTCTATTGCTATCCCCGTCAGCAGCGATACCACGGCTTTGGTGAGCGAGAAGTGCTGGGAGGTTGTGCTTCGCTCAAAACCGTTAAAATAGTTCTCATATAGCAGTGAATCATGCCTTACTATTAACAATGACGTGCTTTTGGTTGCTTCCAGGAACTGCTCCGGTGACATTTTTCCTGCCGATTCCTGTTTGCCTTTATTCGTTAATACCCAATCTTTAACTGGTGGCAGTACGATATTCTCACTTCTCCTCTTGAACTCAAATGGCGATGAAGAATGACTTATCTTAACCTGTGTAAAAAGCTTATAATCAGATATATCAGGAAAGTTGTAATGTAATACCCTGGCTGTGTTACAGGAACATAGCAAGAGTAGTATGGCAAACCCAGCCTGCTTTAGCATTGCAGTATTAAAAAGCTAAAATTGAATGCCAACAACACAAACGTCATCGACCTGTCGCTCAGAACCCTTCCACCGGATGAATTCTATTTCCAAATCAATTTTTTGCTGTTTGATGCTCCCTTTGGTAATATTTTTAATGAGTTCGGAGAATCGCTTCTCGCCGTACTTCCTCGCCGCCTCTTTGCCAAATTGATCCTTATATCCATCAGATGAAAGATATACCAAGTCAGATTTCTCGATTTGAATGAGCTGGCTTGTAAATAGAGGCTTTTTCTTCTCAGTTATCAATCCTATTGACCTCCTGTCCGCCTTGTATTTATATATCCTGTTTTTACGAATTAAGTAAAGCGGACTTTGCGCACCGGAAAACTCCAGTGTACTGTTTTTCTTATCAAAGCAACAGATTGCAATATCCAGGCCATCCATACGGCGTATTCCTTTCTTCTGATTGAGCTGCCATGTTTTATTGACTTTTGTCTCCAGGAAATCCAATATTTCTGATGTGCTACGCAGACGTTGGCCTAATAATGCCTGATTTAAAATGTTCAAAGACACAATGGTCATGAATGCCCCAGCCACTCCATGTCCCGTACAGTCTCCTAAGGCAAAGAATATTTTGTTGTCCACTTCTTCAAACCAATAGAAATCCCCGCTGACCATGTCTTTGGGGAGATAGAAAATAAAGTGTTTCGAAAGCATTTTGCGCACAACGTTATCTGATGGAAGCAGCGACTGCTGAATAAGTTTGGCATAAGCGATGTTATCTGTAATATCCTTGTTTCGGTCGGCTAATTCTTCACTTTGGATCGTCACTTCTTTGGTTCTCTCTTCCACCTTCTCCTCGAGGCTCTCGTACAATTTCGCATTCGCGAGGGCAATACCAGTATACGAGGCAAGTGTTTTTAATATATCCAGCTCGTAACTTCCGTATGCATTGAATTTAAAGCTCTGTACCGTGATAACACCAACTACATCTTTGCCAATTATCATCGGATAAAAGATCAATGAATTTGGCATTTCGCCAGCTACCACTTTGATTTCATTCACATACTTTCGGTACTCCTTTTCGTTATCATTTAGGATAATTTCCTTCATGTTTTTTATACACCACACCGAATAATTATCATCATCAGTATATGGTATAAACTGAATCGGATGTCTTTCACCACTCTCTATTTCATATTTGTATTCTATAAGATTATCTTCCTCATGAAAAATGCGAACGCCGAATACTTCGGCATCCATTAGCTTGTTTACATTGGCATGTAACTTTTTGAAAATGGATTCAAAATCCAATGAAGAAGTTATTTGAAGTCCTATTTCACTTAGCAACGTAGTATTGGCGTAGTTTTTCTCCAGCTCCTCTTTTTGGCTATTGATCTCGGCAGTTCTCTTCTTGACCTCTTCTTCCAACCCTTCATATAGCTTTGCATTCTCCAGCGCCAGGGCCACATACTGTGCAAGGTTTCTGATAATAAGCAAATGATTCTGGCTGTAGGCATGCTTCATAAAACTCTGTACAGAAATAACACCAATGACCTTGTCGTCGACAACTAAGGGGTGATAAATCAACGATTCAGGCAATTCGCCTGCTTTTGCCTTATATGTCTTCGAGACGTATTTCTTGTGTTCTTTGCCCCAATCCTTTATCTCTATTTCCTCAATATTTTTAAAGCAGCGTATAGCCATTCTATCTTCACTCAAGTCAATTTGGTATTCATCCAATACCTTTCCCCTCTCATATACTCCCCTAAAAACGAGTGCTTTGCCTTCCTTGTCCAGTAAACCAACCCCAAATATATCGGCATCCATCAGCTGGTTCAACTCCTGATATAAGTTCTCCGCAATAAGATTCACCGACAAATGCTTCGAGATATTCTTGCCTACAAGGCTTAGAAGCTCTGTGTCAACTATGTTTTTATCTACTAGCTTTTCGGCCATCACCATTGTAATTATAGAATAATATGCAATATAAAAGATATAATCGTACTATCAATCTTCGATATAATGGGTTATTACATGCTGTCAAAGAAAAGTAAAGTTACTGTTGCTTCTCAAATAATTAATAAATCATATCAATTCAATTCAAATTTAGATTAGCTTTTCGCCAAAAGATAAGGTTAGGGGGTAGTTAGTTGGTCTAAGTGCTGATAATTTTATTAAATTG
>DTRI01000336.1 GCA_012966015.1 Flavobacteriales bacterium
CGGTTGAAGAGGTTTTTTCTTCACTGTTCTAATGCCCTTCTATTTGTTTTTCAACAAATTCTGCTGCTCGGCTTTCTCCTGATAATCCCTTTGCAACTCCAGCTGAGGATTAGATGAGCTTCTATCTGGGAGATGCAAATACATATCATCCGAAACATCTTCAAAACTCCAGTTGATAATCTCGTTGATATTATCTGTCTTTTCTGTCAATTTGCTTATCGCTAAATCTCCATAAAGCTGCTTTCCATTTGCATCAAATACTGTATAGTGCACCTTAACTTCCCTGTAGTAATTCTGATAGGCAACATCGGATCCTTGTGCAAAAGTTTTCTTCACCTCAAACTGATTAACAAATACAAAAACATCAGCATTGTACTTACCAACCAAGTAAGGTATCAACGTAGTATCATATACCAGCACATTCATGTATTCACCTTCATGATTTGCAGTACTGCTGCGCGAAGTACCTCGAAGCTGCCCGTCATTTTCGGGCTCTCCCTTTGAGGCTTTTTTATCAGCCGGTACAATCATGTTCTTTAGTTTTTTCGGCAAACCCTTTTCATTTTCATCAACAGGCTGTGCTTCATACTTATATCCTACCGAAGCGTATATCCTATCCAAATCTCTCGCAACATCTTCAGACATGTCAACCATCATCGATTGCACATTGTAGGCATCCTTAAACTTCTTTGCTAAGCTCATATCCAGTGTGAGTCTGCAATATTTTTGCAGATCATTCAGGCTTTTTTTCCGATTTTATAACCAACTGAACATCACCTGCCGGATCAGGGAGGTGCATAACCGGTTTGTAGGGAATTAGAAGCAGGTTCTTGACGCGCTCAGTTCCTTCATTGTAAACTTCCCGGTCAACCTTACCCTTTTTATTGGGGTCGTATGTGAAGTCCTGCGCTTGAAGAGATAATGCAATAAGAAGAAAAGCAATAGGTAGTAAATTCCTGGTCATGAAGAATATTAAAAGTACCCGCGAATTAAATTCCAAATATCATTTCCAATAACAAAAGTCATTAAAGCAAATAACAAAACCATCCCGATAACCTGAGACTTCTCCATAAAACTATCGCTTAGCGTCTTTCCAGATAAAGCTTCAAGCGTTAAAAAGATCACGTGACCTCCATCCAACGCAGGAATTGGCAATATGTTCATAAAAGCGAGTATCATCGACAGCACACCTGTTATCAACCAGAATTTTTGCCAGTCCCATACGCCTCCATAAATTTGAGCAATTCCAATGGGTCCTGCAACAGAATCCTGGAATGAAATATCTCCACTAAATATTTTACCAAATCCTTTTATGTTCAGCATCAACATGCTCCATGCATTTGCACTGCCTTTGACAAATGATTCACCGAGCCCATAACTTTTTGTCACGTATTCGAAATCATTGGTGCCATAATAAAATCCTAGCTTACCTTGCTCATCCACCTCAACTTGTAGGTTGACCATCTGGCCGTCTCTCATCACATTTAGCTCGATAGTCTCTCCCTTATGCTCCGCCGTTAGCTCAATAAACTCATCAAAGAATTGAAATTTAGTGCCATTCAGCTCCTTTATTACATCTTCAGCGATTAAACCACCCTTGTCGGCACCCATATTGGGAATTATAGATTTCACATAGAATGTTTGTCTCTTGTCGACAAATCTTGCTTTCGCCTTTGAAAGCCGCACCAAGAAATCTGGAGGCACGGGTACTAATATGTTTTGTCCGTCCCTGTTGACTTCAAAATCCACCTCGGATCCCAGATAAGCTTCCGAGCTCAATAAGTCTCTGAATTTTTCGATCTTGTTTCCTCCTATTGAAATTATTTTATCACCGTTTTGAAGGCCAATCTCCTGTGCTAGCTCCAGCGCCACAATTCCATTTTTCAATTCGCTAACTGGTAAATATTTTTCACCATAGCCGAATACCATCATCGAGAATATTAGCATACCCAATAAGACATTCACAGCAACGCCTCCAAGCATTACAATGAGCCGTTGCCAGGCCGGTTTCGAACGAAACTCCCAGGGCTCAGGCGGTAAAGCCATTGCTTCCTTATCCATTGACTCATCTATCATACCGGCAATTTTCACATAACCGCCTAAGGGAAGCCAACCTATCCCATAC
>DTRI01000337.1 GCA_012966015.1 Flavobacteriales bacterium
TCTGAGCGGACTTTATTATAGTTCAATATGCCTACACTTTTAGATTTTGAGGAGCCCATTGGGCATTTGCTAGAGCAGCTTGAGAAAGCTGAAAAGATTGCAGAAAACGGAGATGTCGACATTTCAAAAACTGTCAAAGAACTCAAGCTGAAGATCAAAGAGCAGCGCAAAGTGATTTTTGGAAAATTAACTCCCTGGCAGCGCGTACAACTTTCGCGCCACCCCAACCGGCCTTATACACTGGCCTACATCGAAAGCATTACCAACAATACATTTACCGAACTCCACGGCGACAGAACGGTTAAAGACGACAAAGCGATTATTGGCGGCTTTGGATTGGTGGAGAAGCAAACGGTGATGTTTATCGGGCAGCAGAAAGGAATCAATACAAAGATGAGGCAATTCAGGAATTTCGGCATGGCCAATCCAGAAGGATACAGGAAAGCGTTAAGACTTATGAAGCTGGCCGAGAAATTTAACAAACCGATAGTAACGTTTATGGATACACCAGGAGCTTATCCTGGACTGGAAGCAGAAGAAAGAGGGCAAGGAGAGGCTATCGCCAGGAATATTTTCGAAATGATGCAGCTGAAAGTTCCTACCATCTGTATAATCATTGGCGAAGGTGCGTCTGGAGGTGCATTGGGCATTGGTATTGGAGATAAAGTTCTCATGCTGGAAAATACCTGGTATTCAGTTATCTCCCCAGAATCGTGCTCTTCAATACTTTGGCGAAGTTGGGATTTTAAGGAACAAGCTGCCAGTGCTTTAAAGCTCACGGCAGATGATATGTTCAAGAACAAATTGGTAGATGGGATAATAAAGGAACCCATCGGTGGTGCGCATACAGATCCGCAAAAGATGTTCAATATTGTTCAAAAGGAAATACTCAAGCACCTGACCGAACTAAGAAAAAAAGATGCTGATTCCAGGATAGAAGAGAGAATTGAAAAGTTCTGTAATATGGGTGTTTCCAAGGCCTAAGCCCTACAATATCACTAGCTATTCATCCCTTTTTTTTATTTTCAACAGTCTATCAACACATCAATGGTTCATAAGTACTTACCGAACCTATCCCGCTTTTTTGTAATTTTGATTTCTCGCAATTTATCTAAAGATTACTGTAAGAAACGTGGAAAAATCACTCAAAAAACCAACGGCTACCAGGTCAAAGCTGACTATTAAACAGTCGCCTCTACCTGCCTATGAGCACGGAAAATTGCCTCCACAAGCGCTGGATTTAGAAGAAGCCGTTCTTGGAGCGCTGATGCTCGAAAAAGACGCGTTGACCGCAGTAATTGAGAAATTAAGGCCCATCAACTTTTACAAAGAAGCCAACCAAATTATCTATCAGGCTATTTGCAATTTGTTTCAAAGAGCGGAACCGACGGATTACCTGACCATTATCAACGAATTAAAGTCGACGGGCGAACTTGAGTTTGTTGGAGGCCCCTATTATATCACCCAGCTTACAGGGAAAGTAGCTTCAACAGCAAATTCTGAATATCATGCCCACATCATTCTGCAAAAATTTATTCAAAGGGAGCTGATAAGGATCTCCAGCATGATCATCGAAGATGCGTATGAAGATACTACCGATGTCTTTGATCTGCTAGATAACGCAGAAAGAAATCTGTTTGAAGTCGCGGAAGGAACCATAAGAGGGGTACCTAATGAAATGAAGAATCTGCTTGGAGATGCTATCAAACAAATAGAAGCTGCAAAAGATCACAAGGATGGGATGACCGGTGTGCCATCTGGCTTCACAAAGCTCGACAGGGCGACAAACGGATGGCAAAAGGCAGATCTGGTAATAGTTGCAGCACGGCCCAGTATGGGTAAAACGGCTTTTGTACTGTCGATGGCAAGGAATTTAGCGGTAGATTTTAACAAGCCCACGGTGTTCTTCTCTCTGGAAATGTCATCGATTCAGCTAGTTATGCGGCTGATATCCAATGAAACAGAGCTGGATGCCGAAAAGCTCAAGAGAGGCCAGCTGACTGATGCGGAATGGGTTCAGTTACACAATCAGATATCTCGACTTTCTGAAGCGCCGTTAATAATAGATGACACTCCCGCTCTTTCCGTTTTCGAACTGAGAGCTAAGTGCAGAAAATTAATGGCTAAACACAAAATTGAGTTGATCGTAATTGACTACCTGCAATTAATGACTGCGGGAACTGAAGGGAAGGGCAATCGTGAACAGGAAATTAGCCTTATCTCCAGATCATTAAAGAGCATAGCCAAAGAGCTCAATGTGCCGATAATTGCACTTTCGCAGCTCAGTCGTGCCGTTGAGACCAGAGGTGGTACAAAGAGGCCGCAGCTTTCTGACCTTCGCGAATCAGGTGCAATTGAGCAGGATGCTGACATGGTTATGTTCCTTTATCGTCCTGAGTATTATGATATTGATCAGGATGAACAAGGTAATTCAACTAATGGCCTTGCAGAACTGATCATCGCCAAGCACAGAAATGGTCAAACGGGTACTGTTAAGCTCAAGTTCGTTAGTCATTTGGCCAAGTTTAAATCGCTCGATGAATTTGATAAGGCGCTGAGTGCGGCCAGTGCTGACCTTTCTGAAGGATACACACGCCCATCGAAAATGAACGATGGTGAAGAAAATGGCGACGAACCCTTCTAGCCTGCTACTGCAAAACTTCAGCTTAAAAATTTCGTATATCACTTTTATAATACAAGAGGGCGTATCTTTGTATTATAACGAGCAGTGGGCAACTCAAAAGTATTATTACTCATTTAAATGAAAGGTTCGCAAAGATTACGCGATGATCGCAAGCAGTTAATAATCAATATATTGCGCCCTTTGCAATAATCCAGCGATCTTAGCGGTTAAGTAATGGCTGTTGCAAAACAGACATCGTAAGTAAAATGAAATTAAATTGAATTGAATTGAATCGGCTTATAACTATCATATTAACCTGCCTTGTTTTTCTCATAACCTCAATGAGTGCTACCGCTTCGTATCTGCTCATTCCTATGGATGTGAATCAAAAGAATCACCTTAAAGCATATGGTGTAGCTTATTGGGTATTACAAAATGAAGTAGAAGTGCAGTGGTTACTCAACTACCGGGGCGGAAGCTTTATGATCAAGAACATTAAGCTAATAGAAACGGAATGTATAATAAGAGGAGTTTCATATGAAATTATTGCAGATGTTCAGTCCACTAAAATCCTACGGGAGATTGCCGACCCAGAAGTGAATATGGATGTAGTTAAGCTGGAAAAACCTCCTAAAATGGCCGTGTACTCGCCCAAAGAAAAGCGGCCCTGGGACGACGCTGTTACCCTGGTACTTACTTACGCAGAGATTCCCTACGATATAATTTATGATGAGGAAGTAATTCAAGGTGTGCTTCCGCTTTATGATTGGCTACACATGCATCACGAAGATTTTACGGGCCAATATGGTAAGTTTTATAACGGTTCCAGAAACCAATCATGGTACCATGAGTATGTAAAGTCCAATGAAGAAATGGCCAGGAAACTAGGCTTTAGCAAGGTCTCACAGCTAAAATTAGCAATCGCACAGCGAATACGTGATTATACTGCAGGAGGAGGATTTTTATTTGCTATGTGTGCGGCAACGGATTCCTATGATATCGCGCTGGCTGCGGAGGGGATAGATATATGCAAAAGCATGTTTGATGGCGACCCATCAGATCCTACCGCTCAATCAAAAATAGATTTTTCAAAGTCATTTGCATTCAAAAATTACAAACTGAGCAACAATCCGCTGGAATATGAATTCTCCACTATTGATGCGACGCCATCACATAATAAAACACCTCAAAACATCGACTACTTTAAACTCTTTGAATTCTCAGCTAAATGGGATCTTATTCCAACTATGTTATGCCAAAATCACGAGAACATTATCAAAGGCTTTATGGGTCAAACCACGGCTTACAACAAGCAATATGTAAAGCCGGAAGTACTGATTTTGGGCGAAAACAAATCCCTCAATTCTGCCAGGTATATTCACGGTGAGTTTGGAAAGGGTACCTGGACATTTTATGGAGGCCACGACCCCGAAGATTACAAACATTACGTACATGATCCGCCAACCGACCTGAATTTGCACCCCAACTCTCCGGGCTACCGCCTGATTCTCAACAATGTTCTCTTTCCGGCAGCCAGAAAGAAAAAGCAGAAAACCTGATGAGAATATTCTCATTACTGGTCAAAATCTGACAATTACTCTTCCCTTCTTTTTTTAATTTTGAATGTTATGACCAGAGTAAAGTTCCGAAACACACTCCTTGCAATGCTGCTTTTATCGCTGCCCATTTCAGTGCAAGCTCAACAATCTGAGGTTCATCGCATTGTGAAGATTAAAGAGGCACTTGGTGAAATTACAATTGACGGGGTATTGGATGAATCTGATTGGTCAGAAGCGGAATATGCAAAAGACTTTTATCAGAAATATCCTGCTGACACGTCTCTTGCTATAACCAAAACAGCGGTACGTATTACCTATGACAATGACAATATTTACATTGGTGCCATTTGCTATGATGAGCTAGAAGGCGATTATGTAATTCAGTCTTTAAAACGTGATTTTGATCTTGAAGTAAGCGATGCATTTTTAGTGTATCTGGACCCATTTAGCGACCACCTCAATGGGTTTAGTTTTGGTGTAAACCCACTAGGCGTGCAAAGGGAAGGGCTTATTGAAGGAGGTGCTAGTTTCGAAGAAGGTTCAAGTTGGGATAATAAATGGTTCAGCGAGGTAAGGCGATATAAGGATTCCTGGATTGTGGAAATTTCTATCCCGTTCAAAACTATCAGATACAACAAGGATTTATCTAGCTGGGGAATCAACTTTGCTAGAATCGATCTCAAACGCAATGAAGTCTCTGTATGGTCGCCGATCCCAATTAATTTTAAAACCGGAGCCCTGGCATTTACGGGAAGCTTAGCATGGGATGCGCCGCCCCAAGAAGCTGGTATTAATATTTCACTTATCCCTTATGCCATTGGAAATGGGGCCTGGGATTTTGAAAATAGCACACCAGATGATTACGGTGGTAATGTTGGCGGAGATGCTAAAATAGCTCTTTCATCTTCGCTAAATCTCGATCTCACCATCAATCCTGACTTCAGCCAGGTAGAGGTAGACCGACAGCAGACCAACCTAACGCGCTTCAACCTATTCTTCCCAGAAAAAAGACAATTCTTTATTGAGAACAGCGACTTATTTGGCCAATTCGGATTTCGGCAAATCAGGCCTTTCTTCTCTAGAAACATTGGATTGCACAATGGGATGCCAATACAAATTATGGGAGGGGCAAGACTGAGTGGAAAAGTGAGTAAAAGCACCAGGATAGGTATTATGAGTCTTCAAACTTCTTCAAATGACTCGCTGGGTGTTGAGAGCCAAAACTATGGAGTTGTGGCTATCCAACAAACTCTTTTTGGAAATAGCTACCTGGGGGGAATCTTTGTCAATCGACATGCAATAGAAGACGACAAATTTTCGGCAAACGATTACAATAGAATTGTGGGCCTGGACTTTAATTTGGTTACAAAGAACAGCAAGTGGCGTGGCAAAATATTTTACCACCATTCCCTAACCTCCCAAGAGCTCTCGAACGGCTTTACCCATGGTTCCTGGTTGATGTACGACAGTAAGCGATTTTTTGCCATGTGGAACCATGAATATGTAGGAGAAAATTATATGGCAGAAGTGGGATTCGTTCCACGAAACCAACAGTATAACTCAGAAATTGACGCTTTTGAATCAGTGAGCTACTATCGGCTAGAACCAATGTTTCAGTACAAGATATATCCTAAAAGCGGCCCAATCAATTATCATGGGCCTGCTTTATATATAAACAATTACTACGATGTAGATTTCAAATCTACCGATAGATTCTACATGCCTAACTACAAGATTAACTTTCGCAACACGGCAGTATTTGAAATTCATTATCATGAATATTTTACGAAGCTCATCTACGATTTTGATGTCACTTATTCCGGAGGGACCCCGCTACCCGCTGGAAACTACGATTACCGGAGCGTTTTGGTAAAATATGAATCCAATAAGCGCAAGAAACTAAACGGGAAGCTAAAAGCAATTTATGGTGGTTTTTACAATGGCACCAAACTAACTGTAAATGGCGACCTATCATATAGAATGCAGCCATGGGGCATCTTCTCTGTGAATATCGAACAAAACAAAATTACAATGCCTGATTCCTTTCCAGATGCATCCATTTGGCTCATCGGACCGAAAATTGAGCTCTCATTTACCAAAAACATGTTTTTCACAACATTTTTCCAGTACAACACCCAGATGGACAATGTAAATATCAACGCCAGGTTTCAATGGCGCTTTAAACCAATGTCAGACTTATACATTGTATACACCGACAACTATTACTCACCAAAATTTGGAATTAAGAATCGTGCCTTAGTGATAAAACTAATTTATTGGATTAGTGTCTGATCATTCTAGTTGAAGAATATCCAGGATACCCCAAAAATAAAGGTGCGGTCAGCTGCTGGATAGCCAGGCGCAGAATAGTAGGTATTTCCTGCCAACCCAGCATTAGCATGTGCTACTTTAACGAACATTCTGGCTTGTTTTACGCTCATGTTGAGGTATACATCAATAAAAGGGTAATTTCCAATCTTTTTGTAGGTCTGCTCATAAAACTGCCCCGTTGAAGGCATATATGCTTTCGCATAATAATTTGTATTAAAATATAAATCAGCCCCTATTTGAATGCCCATATTATTCTTGAATATCTTATCTTTTAAGTAAAGAGAATGGCAAGAGATATATTCGGGAATTGCCACGCCCCTACCATTGAATACACGTTGGTAAATAACCTTATTGTCCAAATGAAGCTTCCAGACTCTGAAGTCCTGATTGATGTGTGCAGCCAATATATTGAAGCTATAACCAAGTTGAGAAGGGGCAGCATCCACGTTATAATAAATCAAATTGCTTACGGTAGTTGTATTGACGCCCACGGTTAGGTTCAACTTTTTTGATGTAAAACTCAGATCCCCGCAATTATTATTCAACTTATCAAACTGATTGGTCCATTGATAATGATTGCTACTGTAAGCCGTTTCCATAAGTCCAGGCGCTCTTCTACCTGATTTAATTCGCAAATCAAATCTGTCGCCTCTATTCTTTAAAAGAAAAGCGAGGTTAACCGAAAAACTGTAATCTCCAGCATTTGCTCCTTCGAACACATAACCTCCGGCTATGCTCCACAAGAACTTCGCATATTGATACCTGCCTACGTTAAAGTTCACCATCATATTGGTCATAAAAGAGTCGACATTACTTTGATGATACTCGGCATATTGGTGCCTGACATTAATGCCCATCATCAACTTCCCAAGAGAATCTATAGAATTGTTTGCACTCATCGTTGTCCATCCAATAACATTGTCCACCGTAACGAATTGCACAACATCTGATGTATAAGATAGGTTTTCAAGTACATCAGGATAGAATATTGTATCTGGCAGGTGATCTTCATACAAGAAATCGCGACTTAAATACTCAATGCTATGAAACAATCTGCTGCCTGGTACAAACACCAATTGTTTGGTTGAATCATTAATTGCAACCTCCTTTTTCTTTCCCAACACAACATATTGTTTAAGAAAATAATTCTTCATTCTATAAGATGATTCGGCGCTGTCCCTACTCACCTCAATCGTGCTCTTTGAAACGGCTGAAGAATCTTCAAAGAATGAATCGTCCAGTAGTCCTCCATTTTCCTTTGAAGACAATGAATTCCAAATTCCATAGGCGTATATCCTGTACCTCCCCTTAGGCGTTCGG